>NZ_JBQSXG010000141.1:0-7287 GCF_052378005.1 Psychrobacter sp. AOP31-B2-9 | reverse complement strand
GCCATCAATTTGTCGCCAATGTTCAACACGCCCTAAAACAAGCTTTATACTACAATTTATCAAGTTAATATAATAAATATGTTTTGATGTCTTGTGATTATAGCAGGCTAATCCTATAATAATAATTGATGATTTTTAACCAGACGCAAACTTTTATTTCTAATACATTATGATTAGGTCAGGCAACTTTTATTTATAGCTCGCTAAGTAGCTAAGGACATCCTCTTGAACACCACAAACTTAACGACATTCGTCACCGTTATGCATACAGGCAGTATTTCTGGCGCCGCAGAAAAGCTGTTTATCACTCAGCCTGCTGTCAGTAAACGCATCAAAAATTTGGAAGATGAATTTGATATTACCCTGTTTGATACAGTAGGCCGCGGGATCGTGCCGACCCAAGCTGCTAATGAGATGCTACCACACGCTAAGCGTTGGTTAGAAGATTATGAGAATTTTAAAATCAACCTACAACATTCTCAACATATCGTGTCTGGAAAACTGGTCATTGGTACTAGCCATCACATAGGTTTACATCATCTAGCACCTGTACTCAAACACTTTATACAAGCCTACCCTGCAGTGCAGTTAGAGGTTCATTTTGTCGATTCAGAAGCCGCACACAAAGCTGTATTAGACGGTGATTTATCATTGGCCTTTGTCACGTTACCACCTGTTTACGATAAGCGTTTAACTTATCACACCCTATGGTCAGACCCTCTCTACTTTATGACGGGTACGTTATCACCTCTAGCAACGAAATCTAATGTCACCTTAGAACAATTAGCACGCTATCCTGCTATTTTGCCATCTGCCAATACCTTTACCAGTCAAATTACATTGGCTGAATTTGCTAAGCACAATCTAAAACCTTATGCCACCATGAGCACTAACCCTCTTGAGTCTATTCGTATGTTGGTTTCTGTTGGACTTGGTTGGTCAGTATTACCACAAACTATGGTTAGTCAAGATTTAGAACGTATTGACATGGCTGACAATATTGAATTACAACGCCACCTAGGCGTGGTTATCAATCCAAAACTAACACAATCTAGTAGTGTAACAGCGCTACTAGATTTGCTCGCACCTATTGAGTAAAAGTTACTAAACTGTGCTCGATCTTTCGAGCATGGCACTGATAGAAGCTAGTAGAGGCTAGTTTTAGACAGTTTGACATCAGAAGCAGTAGGGCCTGTTGTTTTAAACGTCTATGTTTAATACATTAAAATGGTAAAAATACCTCTGTGATCTGATGTTAAAACTGTCTCCTAGATTTATATAAGAGTCGCATTTTAATCTCGTTAAAGCTCACGCATCACCGTCATTTTACGCCTTATATAAAAACGTTTTAATGATCAGAAGTGTTTATTAATGAATATTAAACACGCCTGATTTATAACGATTGTGCAATGATTTTTCAGCACAAAAAGGGCGCTATTCGCATTTTTGGCACTCATACGCTATAATAGCTTTAAGATTGTCTCTATAACAAAAACTTACCGTAAAGATACTGATAGTAATCACATCGAACATCTTTAGTAATATATGATGTTTAATAGTAGCTTTGATGGTTTTAAATGATTGGTTATACAGGCGGTTTATATTGATATATAACTAGCAACTGCGAGAAATTAACACAGATAAAGAAAAGTGCGAATTTTTATCGCTTTCAGAGTATTGCTCAATTGGTATTAGCCCCAGAACAGCATCAATCATATAAAACTAACAGCAAATATTGAATAAAAGCCATTATGTCCTACTTAATGGCTTTTTTTTTCTTTAGATATTGTTTAGGACATCTTCTTACGAAAACTTAATTTTTAGAGTTAAAATAATTACAGCCAACACTGTTGGTTAAGGAACATTTATATGAACGGAGTTTCTAGTGGCGTGCTAATATCACTTGGCGCTTATTTTTTAGTGATGATAGGGATTGGCGTTTATGCTTACTTTAAGCAAGCCAATGACACTGAAGGCTATATGTTAGGAGGACGTAATTTAGGACCAGCCGTAACAGCGCTGTCGGCAGGTGCCTCAGATATGTCAGGTTGGTTATTACTTGGTCTACCCGGTTATATGTTTGCCGATGGTGTGGTCAGTATCTGGATTGCCCTTGGTTTAACACTTGGCGCATTATTGAACTATCTTATCGTAGCACCACGCCTTCGTGTTTATACCGAAGTCGCTGACAACGCTATTACCTTGCCTGATTATTTCGCCAACCGATTCGAAGACAAGTCGCACATGTTGCGTGTTATTTCTGCACTCGTCATCATTTTATTCTTTACTGTTTATACCGCAGCTAGCTTAGTCGGTGGTGGTAAACTCTTTGAAAGTTCGCTGAACCTATCTTACAGTACAGGCCTTTGGGTCACCGCAGGTGTGGTTGTCGCATACACTTTATTCGGTGGCTTCTTAGCTGTTTCAATGACCGATTTTGTGCAAGGTGTCATCATGCTATTTGCGATGGTGATTGTTCCTGTCGTTGCGTTTACTGACTTAGGTGGTATTTCAGCCACTACTGAGGCAGTTAGAAATATCGATCCAAACTTACTGAACGTTACTAGTGGTATGAGTGTTATTGGTATTATCTCTCTAATGGCATGGGGTTTAGGCTATTTCGGTCAGCCACATATTATCGTACGCTTTATGGCAATTCGCTCAGTTAAAGACGTACCTACTGCACGTAATATTGGTATGAGCTGGATGGTTGTCAGTCTTGTTGGTTCACTAATGACTGGTTTTGCTGGTCGCGCCTATGTACAAAAGACTGCTATGACACTAGATGATCCTGAAACTATTTTTCTAGTATTTACGCAGTTTTTATTCCACCCACTAGTATCAGGCTTCCTATTAGCAGCTATTTTAGCAGCCATCATGAGTACTATCTCATCGCAATTATTAGTAGTATCAAGCTCACTAACCAAAGATGTATATAAATTATTCTTTGATAGAGAAGCACCAGAAGCTCGTCAAGTATTGGTAGGCCGTATATCAGTTATCATCGTTGCTATCGTTGCTATTATGCTAGCGTCTAATCCAGAAAGCTCTGTATTGAACTTGGTTTCTAATGCATGGGCAGGATTTGGTGCAGCCTTTGGGCCATTGGTTATCTTCAGCCTAACATGGCGTGGTATGAACCGTAACGGTGCTGTTGCTGGTATGGTCATTGGCGCATTGACTGTCATTTTGTGGATTTATGGTCCTTTCGAAGTCAATGGTACGGCACTTAACAGCTGGTTATATGCTATCGTTCCAGGCTTTATATTAAGCACTATCGCTATCTTTGCCGTTAGTATTATGACTGGTGGTCCAAGACCTTCTGTCTCTGCAAAATATAAAGAGATGGAACTAAACATAAATCAGTAAGCTGATAATTTATCTTGTCGTAACAAAAAAACCTCGTCATTATTGACGAGGTTTTTTTTGGTGACTAGCTCATGTTAATCATTCACAAAGAAGCTGTTTATCTCTATAACGCTTATAGATAAGACTTAAAGTAACGGTAATGCCTTTGTTTGCCTTAACGAGTATTACCACACACTGCCTATATAGCTCTAAGGAAGCAGCTCTAATGTTAATTTGTAGGGATAGGTCGATAAGTCTTAGAGCTTGTCGTTATTAATTAAGGCAAAAAAAACCACTTTAGAGTCCATAAAAAATCGACCTTATATAGATCGATTTTTTATGATATAGCGACAACATACAAAAATGATTATTGTGCTTGATAAGACAGTTTCACACCGGCGATAAAGCCATCATTATCTTGAAAATCACCAACGATTTTATCAGTGGGTAACGCGCCTTTAGCATCACCGAACCACAAATATTTGCCACCAGCGGATACTGCCCAGTTTTCAGTGACGTTATATTTTGCACCAAGGCCAACACTGTAGTAGCCTTCGACAGGACCAAGCGACGTTACAGGATTGCCAGCACCACTATCCCAACCAACGGTACCACTAACCGCTAGTACTGGTGTCATACGCTTAGCTAAACCAAGCTCTACTTGCCATTGGTCATCATCATACTCAACCAAGTTTAGACCATCGGGTCGTTCAGCGTTTTTACTCACTTCATTGTATAATGGCGGTGTAATGACAAAATCGCTCCACGGTACCCAGCGTACTTTAGCAGTGGCTAATGTCGTCGGGTTAATACCTGTTTGGAAGTCAAAGTTGACAGATTTAGGTGTTGTAATTTCATACTCACTCTTTTGACTAGCTGACAGTGCACCTCCAGAAATAATAGACCTAATAGGATAGGTTTCAGCTATATCTACATTATGTTCAATCTCAGAACGGTACGTCAGCGCTGCTTTTAAAGCAATCTCAGGCTTATAATAGGCCACACCTGCTATGTAACCATAATCCATATCAGGGTTGCTGGTCGAAGTGTAACCACTAGCAGGGCCGTATGCCAGTCCACGAAGCTTGGTTTCTGATTGAATACGCTGTGCGACTGGGCCACCATACACTTGGAAGTTTTTATTTTCACCGAACTTCACACCAAGTATACCTGTCAAGCTTTGACTACGTACTTCGACGTTAGTATTTTCACCAGCGGCACTTGTCTCAGCTGTGGCTATCGCACCCGCAGTTGGCTGATCAACTCCGTCAGCTACCAACTCACCAGCAGACTCACCTAAATTATCGTTTGCCACAAAATTACTTTCAGTATACTCGGCAGCAGCACCGAAAGGTTCATCATATAAAACACCAATACTAAACGTATCATCAATATCAGTTTTTACACCATAACGAAAAAAGTCATAAGGCTCAGCGATATCACCTGTTTTATTACCACGTTCATAATCATTACTATAAGGATTAGTATTGGCAGTATCATAACCACTCACATCGGCATCGATATAAGTATAAACGGCTTCAGCATAAGTGCCATCTTGAAAGAAAGCGGTGACATCTTGACCAGAACGATCAAGACCAGCTGCATTGGTGACGCTGGCTATAGAAAGGGTAGCAATCGCTACTGCGAGGGTTTTCAAATGAAAGTGATTGCGCATTGTGTATCTCCAACGATCCTTGTTGTATTACTACTTCAATAACCAATATATGGCATTGCTGCGCTTAACATTGAGGTTATCAAAGTCGTGTCCTAACTTGAATACTAATGCCTTTTAGACACTAAAACAACAAACAAAGCAGTTTATTTCCCAATTATGACTGAACAGTATAAATAGCATATTAGTACTTGATTTTCTAATAATATATATTTTATAGCACTCTTAACATTATCTAGACACAGCTAACGCTTGTAAAATCCGCAAAAACTAGAGGTAATAAAATTTTCTATAAAGCTGTTACAGGTAGCAATATGTGCACAAAAAAAGCGACCCGTATAGAGTCGCTTTTTTTTCATTGCCAAATATATTACTTAGCAATATAACCATCATGGAACACAATCATGATGAAACTTAATCATGGTGAAATTTAGTCATGGTGAAACTTACTTTGCTTGATAAGAAACTTTCATACCAACTACAAAAGCGTCATTGTCTTCAAAGTTGCCAACAACATTTTTGGTCGGCACCTGACCATCAGCATCACCAAGCCATAGGTATTTACCACCCGCTGAAACTGCCCAGTTTTCTGTGACATTATACTTAGCCCCTAAACCGGCACTATAGTAACCCTCTGTAGGGCCTAATGAGGTCACAGGATTGCCAGCACCACTATCCCACCCAACGGTACCACTGACCGCTAAAGCTGGATTCAAACGTTTGGCAAGACCTAGCTCAACTACCCATTGATCTTCATCATAACTGACTAACGGTAGGCCGTCTGGTTGATAAGCAGCGTTCAGTTTACTAACGTCATTGTATAGTGACGGTACAATTGAGAAATCACCCCATGGCACCCAACGTACTTTTGCAGTTGCTAATGTCGTTGGATTGATACCCGTTTGAAAATCAAAGTTGACTGACTCAGGGGTAGTAATATCAATATCACCTGATCTTGGACCAAATCCAGGGAAGCTTGCTACTGCAGGGTAACTTTCTGCAGCATCAGCTGTATGTTCAATCTCTGAACGGTACGTCAACGCCGCTTTTAGTGCAATTTCAGGCTTACTGTAGGAAACACCAGCAATATAACCATACTCTTGATCTGGGCTGATGTGGGTCGTATAACCATTCGCAGCACTATAGGCTGTACCGCGCAGCTTTACATCAGCTTTAACACGCTGGGCCACTGGACCGCCATATACTTGGAAGTTTTTATTTTCACCAAATTTTGCACCGACGATACCGGTAATACTCTCAGTACGGACTTCTACATTCGTACCTTCACCACTAGCGTCGACGAAATTGTTGTCACCACTATAGTCAGCCGCAGCACCAAAAGGCTCATCATATAAGATACCAACACTATAAGTATCATTGAGGTCTGCTTTTACACCGTAACGAAAGAAATCATAAGATTCGGCGATGTCACCAATTTTGTTACCTGCCACATCATTACCTGCCACATCATTACCTGTCACATCAGCATCGATGTAAGTATAGACAGCCTCGGCATAAGTACCGTCTTGTAAAAATGCAGTAATATCCTGACCTGAACGATCAAGGCCAGCAGCACTAGCAACACTAGCAACAGAAAAAGCAGCAACAGCCACTGTTAGATTTTTGAGATGGAAGGTATTGCGCATTATATGTCTCCAAACGTCCGCATTGTTTTACTGCATACCGGTTTTTTGTGAGTAAGCAGTATCCTAGATGGGGAATAGTAATGATTTTTAAACATTAAAACAACCGTAAGGATACATTATTTATTCTGTATGACCAAGTAGTCATTGTTAGATATGTATATCCATAAATAGAAATATACTCGATTCATGTTGAAAATTTTTACAGACGCACCATCAGTGCTCTGATCAAAGAATAAAACACACTCTAGTAATGAGGTGGTCTATCTGCCATCACATCAAATGGCGCAATACCACTGTCTGTATCTTGATCCTTAACTTGTTTATAAATCAACTGCAGCTGTCGTTGTAATGTCTGAATATCTTTATCTTGCCGCGCAATCACTTCATCGAGACGATCGACTATTACCTCAAGATGTGCCATGCTCATTTGCAGGTCAATAACCTGCTGCATTTGTGATTCAGCCTGCACAACTGAGTCATCAGTTTGAGCATTATCTTCAGCGTTGTTTTCAGCATTGTCTTTAGTGTTAGGTGGATTCATGTCTTTCTCTGGGTTATCGTAAATATAAAGCTAGGCATGTCGTCAATCAGCACATTGATACATTTAACGACCTTAAATAT
>NZ_JBQSXG010000140.1:0-7545 GCF_052378005.1 Psychrobacter sp. AOP31-B2-9 | reverse complement strand
AAATTTTGGAATATCAGTACAATTTGTAGCACAAATGATAAATGCACAATAGTAAGCTCGGACTACGATAAAAACTGTGTCGAAGATTGCAAAAACCCTGTCTATTTACATGGACAAGTGGTTTTTCGAGACTTAACAAATGCTGTTGTGTGCCCGCCAAACTACAAGTTTGGTAAAGCGATGAATGATCGATGCCTATTGATTGAACAATCAACAATTAAACCAACGTCACAAACTGTTGAATCATTAAAAGAAAACAACCACATTGAAGTAAACTCTTTTGTTTTAGATTAAACAAACTCTCTTTCAACATTCATCACCCTTGCATCCACCGTACGTTCTAGCTTTTCCTCAATTTGACTACATTGCGACTCGACCTCACGTTTAGACAGTCCAACGATCACAAACGCCTATTCACTGCCATCATGACGTAAGCCTAAAACAAACCACTTTGCGATATTTACCTACAAAAAAAGCAAGTCTTGCGACTTGCTTTTTTAATACTATCTAACGAACTGCTTACTGCTAAATACTTTATTTAATAGCCGCCTGATAGATTGGCATCACTTCAGGCAATAAGGCTTCAATCTTAGCGATACGCTGACCAGAGTTTGGATGCGTAGATGTCAACGTAGCTAAAGTGCTGCTACGACCATTTTCGGCTTCCATTTTTTCCCATACTGTAACTGCAGATTCTGGATTATAGCCTGCTTGCGCCATCAAACGTAAACCACCCGCATCAGCTTCTGACTCTTGACTACGAGAAAACGGCTTATCAATACCTAAGTCACTAATTAAACCTAGCGAATCATCACTTAATCCTGTTTTTGACTGTAGTTGCGCACCACCTAACTGCATCGCTAAACCAGTTAGAACCTTTTGCCCTGCGTCCTTTTTACCGTGCTCAGCTAATGCATGGGTCATTTCATGTCCCATAATGGCAGCGATTTCTGAATCAGTTAACTTTAGCGTCTCTACAATACCTGTGTAAAAAGCCATTTTGCCACCAGGCATTGCCCAAGCATTTAGTTCAGGCGACTTGATAACCGTAATTTCCCAATCAAAAGGTACACCTGTTGTATTAGCCTGAACCGCATAAGGCTTGATACGGTTAAACACTTTTTTGACTCGAATGGCGGTCGAAGAAGTATTGTCTACTGCGCCTTGACTACTGGCTTGAGAAACCACTTGAGAATAGCTTTTTGCCGCATCACTGTTTAGGCTAGCAGTATCATACCCTGCCATATCAGCTACTGTAGTACAGCCCACCAAAGTAGTAATAGTGGTTAGCAATAGAGCATTTTTCATTTTATTAAAAGTCGTCATCATACGTCCAAGTTAAAAAGTACAGTTGAATCAGATAACTAAATAAAGGTAACAAACTAAGAATGTCACCAATATGTAAGTATTGTGTCTGAATTACTGAAAGAGATTATCACTGTATAAAACAAAAGTCCATTAAATTAATAAACTATCATTTAGCGATGCAAAATTGCTACCCAAAGAGCACTTTGGAACAAGGCCTAGTTATATAAAACCTCTTTTCATATTCATTTTTTTCATACTTATACGCTATCTCTCTTTGCCAAAAAATCTTATACTTTATCTTAGCTTTCAATATAATGTCATAATATCTGCTCATGACATCTATACCCTTTATAATAGCGTATCAATACCAACCAACTTGCGTATCTAGCCCATGACTTCAATCAGTTACGTACAGCAGCAGCACATTACTCGACTATGCGTGCGCTGCGGACTACTCCTTATGCAATATGGTGCTGAGTCTGCCGTAGTGGTGGATTTATCCAAACGCCTAGGCATCGCATTAGGGATGAATAGCGTAGAATGTTCGCTCAATTTTAATGCGCTAACGCTAACCACCATCTGTGATGAGCGCTGTATTACCACCACCAGAGACACAATCAATCAAAGCATTAATGTCAATTTATTGGTTCAAATCCAGCAAATTGTCAATAAAACTGAAGCGGCAACCAACAATAACGAGCTTATCGACCTCACCACCACTGCCTTTGATAAACTAGATAAGACGGTTTATCCAACATGGATCGTATGCGTTTTTGTGGGTGTGTCTTGTGCTGCATTTGCTTATCTTAATGGTGGTAGTTGGGCCATTACAGCTGTGACTTTTATCGCTGGTATGGTCGCAATGTTTACGCGTATTTATCTGTCCAAACATCATTTTAATCCGTTTATTACCATTATTGTGACGGCATTTATCGCATCGCTGATTGGATCAACGACTTACTATTTTAATGTGGGTGATAGTGCCGATATCGCGGTTGCCTCTAGTGTGCTACTGCTAGTGCCAAGTTTTCCGCTCATCAACTCCCTATCAGATATCTTAAAAGGTTATGTCAATATTGGGATTGGACGTGCGGTCTTTGCCTATATGCTGACGCTATCCTCTTGCGTGGGTATTGTGATGGCTTTGATCTTGCTGCAAATACAGCACTGGGGATTTTGATATGTGGCTGATTAAAACGATTGTGCTGTCCAGTATCATCACCCTTGGCTGGACACTGATGTTCACCGTACCTAGACGCTATATCTTGCCTTGCTTGCTCATGACCGGTTTTGGGTTTGGGCTAAAAACCGCCCTTGTCCATCAGCATATCCATCTCGTGGTTGCTAGCTTTTTTGGCGCCATGCTTGCTAGCTTTTTGGGTGTGTATTTTTCTAAAAAGTATACTCTGCCCCCAAAAGCACTCATTTCGCCAAGTGTGATTTGTATGATGCCCGGTATCGCCGCGTATAAGGCAATGGTCAGTATGGTGCAGATTGGCTATTTTGGCTATTCAGATGCACTGTTTAGTCAAATGATGGTTTATTTATTTGAAGCTTTATTTGTCACTTCTGGATTGGTGCTGGGTTTATCCATTCCTGGACTGTTATTTTATAGACGTCGTGCTATTGTTTAGGTGAGTTTAAATATATAAATACCTAACTATTTCTGACTAAATAATACTCATATCTAAGTGATTCAACCCACCTTGAGCATAAAAACTTGTAAGATGAATGATAGTACCCATTACAGTAGAGTCCAAAACAATCATATTCAAAACAATACACTTGAAAACTGCACCAACAATCACTTAATAAAGAGACCCCATTATGACCAAACATTATGACTATATCGCCATCGGTGGCGGCAGCGGCGGTATTGCCTCAATCAACCGCGCCGCAAGCTATGGCAAAAAATGCGCCATTATCGAAGCCAATCAACTGGGCGGTACTTGTGTAAATCTAGGCTGTGTCCCTAAAAAGGTAATGTGGTATGGCGCACAAGTTGCTGAAGCCATTCATAAGTTTGCTCCAGATTATGGTTTCGATGTAGATGTTAAAGGTTTTGATTTCCCAAAACTGGTACAGAGCCGTCAACAATACATCGAAAACATTCACCGCTCATATGACAACAACTTGGCCAAAAATGGCGTTGAAGTCATCAAAGGCTTTGCAAAATTTGTCGATACCAATACCGTAGAAGTAAATGGCGAACTGATTACCGCTGATCATATTTTGATTGCCACAGGTGGTCACCCGATTCAACCAAATATCAAAGGCGCAGAATACGGCATCGATTCTGATGGTTTTTTTGCGTTGAATCATTTGCCAAAACGCGTGGCGATTGTAGGCGCAGGATATATCGCTGTCGAAATCGCAGGTGTGCTAAACAGTCTAGGCGCTGAAGTGCATCTGTATGTACGCAAACACTCGCCACTACGGGCATTTGATCATACTATCGTAGAAACCTTGCTGATAGAAATGGAGCAGTCCGGCATTCAACTACATACCAACACAGTGATAAGCGAAGTCAACAAAAATGACGATGATAGCCTGAACTTATCTACCAATGACGGCGGTGAGGACTGTATCGAGACAGTAGACTGTTTAATCTGGGCGATTGGTCGTGCGCCTTCTACAGACAATATCAATCTGCAAGTCACTGGCGTCGCGACGACTGAGACGGGCAAAATCAAAGTTGATAAATTCCAAAATACCAATATCGATAACATCTATGCCGTTGGTGATATTATCGAAAACAGTGTTGACTTGACGCCAGTGGCGATTGCCGCAGGTCGCCGCTTGTCAGAGCGCTTGTTTAATGATAAGCCTAATGAACACCTAGACTATACCTTGATACCGACCGTTATTTTTACCCATCCTGCTATCGGTACCATTGGCTTATCAGAAATTGATGCTGTTAATCAATTTGGTAAAGAAAATATTAAATGCTACTCTTCAACGTTTACCGATATGTATAGCGCCGTCACCCAACATCGCCAAAAATGTACTATGAAGCTTGTGTGCTTGGGCGAGGAAGAAAAGGTCATTGGCTTACATGGTATTGGTTTTGGCGTCGATGAGATGATTCAAGGATTTGCTGTCGCTATTAAAATGGGCGCAACTAAAGCTGATTTTGACAATACGGTTGCCATTCATCCAACTGGCTCAGAAGAGTTTGTGACGATGCGTTAGTTGATGAAGCACTCATTTTATAAGCTAGTGTTGCAAAAAGGCTACTCTTAATAGAGTAGCCTTTTTCAGTTTGGGCTGCATAACCCAAACAATGAGATGGTTTATCTTATCGATTCACTATAAAACCACTCTTTAAGTTTCGCATGGCTCACCTTCCCCGTCTTTGTTATGGGTAACTCATCCATCAATACAATCTGTTGAGGCATCTGATACCGTGCCAGCTTAGGCTTCAACCACTGCATCAGTTGCAAAGCGGTGATTGACTCACTATTCCTTGAAAAAACGTTTGAATCTACCAAGCCAACAAAAGCGACGAGCCGCTTACCAAATTCATTATGGTCTATCGCAATAACGGCAACTTGTCCAATATGTGTGTGCTGTCTAAGCGCATTTTCAATGTCTAGCGGATACACGTTTTCACCACCAGATACGATCATGTCATCGGCACGGCCTTTTAGAAACAGATAACCTTCTACATTACAAGAGACCAAGTCACCTGTACTAATATAGTTGGTCTCGCTGATATTTTCAGCAGTATGGGTGATGGCGTTATTGTCCATTGACCATGCAGTACCTAGGCTCAAAACACCAATAGCGTCATCGGCCGACCGCGTTTGATTGGCAGTACTTGAGTTGGCCTCAATCGGTAATACTTTCAAACGTACACCTTTAATCGTTTTACCAACACTATCAGGATAACGGTGCAAATCAGCTGGAGTCGCCATAACGCCAAAACCTGATTCTGAGGTACCATAGAGATTGAATAAAGTATCACCAGTATGAGCCAAAGTCTGTGTCGCAAGATTGGCGTCGAGCTTAGCGCCACCTGAGATTATCCGCTTAACAGAACAGAAAGTTGAATGATAAAGAGTTAAGTTATGAGTAGCGTCTTTGGCTTCTATACTGCTGAGCTGGTCATATTTGCGCTGCTTGAGTGTGTCTTCATCAAGCAAACGCTTGAGCATAGTCGGCACTAAAATAAGCGTTTCAATCTGATGATGGTAAATCAGGTGACTGGCTTCAGCACTGTTAAATTTATCACTGAGAAAGATACGAGCAGACAGCAGTACTGAAATAATAAGCGCTGACAATCCATAGCCATGATAGAAAGGCACGGCAATATAGACAGAATGATATTTAGCCAGTTCTACTTTATTTAACAATGCCAAAAACGGCATCAGCATCGCAAGCGGTGACGGCTCACGTTTGGCAAATTTGACACGACCACTGGTACCGCCTGTCAGTACATTTATTTTACCTGATGACTGGCGTGCGAGTTTATGGCCGTTATTTTTACGCTTAGTTCGCCCTCGCTGAGTATCATGTTTTACTTTTTCTAAGTTTGCTATAAGAAACTGGTTTAATTCTTTGGTACTAACCACTATTGGCGCTGTCTCTAATTTGAGCGCTGACAGCTTTGAGACGATGCTAACAAACTCATCATCACAGATCAGCATATCGTATGCTTGTTGCTGGATAATTTGCTCGATTTGATCATGGCTCATATCCGTATTGAGCAGCGTGATATCAGCACCAGTGCGTGCAGCGGCAAATAAAACTAAAACGCTACTGCTATGATTAGCGCAAAGTAACGCCACGTTTGCTTTATGGCCTGAATGACTGCTGGCCTTAGCATACCGGCCCATCTGTAATTTTTCATTGAGATAAGCAGCTAGTGATAGCGCTAATTCGTAACTCTGTTGATAGCTGTACTTCTGATTTAACGTGTTTCTATTGGGTGCAACATGGCTAGCAAATTCGAGCAATACCATCAGATTTTCGCCATGCTTATAAATAGATCTAATGACACAAAAAATGCCTTTCGGTGTTAGCAGGCCGATACGATACAGGTTGCGAATACTAGTAAATATCCAGCTCAATAATGAAGGCGATGTTGACTGACTGTCTTCGCCCTTATTATGCTGCTTATCACTCTGATCACGATGGCTATGTTGATAGCTGTTAGACATTGATAAATCTCTACTTTCAATTTAATACCAGTTTAATCAGCGTGACTGATGACGATAATAACTGCGAACACAAAACTCTAATGGTCGTTTGAATAGCAAGGCTAAAATTTCGATAGGATATAACCACCAAGGTTTAAAGCTGGATTTTTTATGAATAATCAGACGACCAATCACAGCTGCGACTTGCTCAGTAGTCATGGTAGGTGCTGATTGGTAGATAGCCGTTGGCGCGATCATACGAGTGCGAACCAGTGGCAAATACAATGTGCTGGTCGTTATTTTTTGCGCATATAGTTCTGGTGCTACTGAACGAAACCACTGATCAAAAGCAGACTTAGAGGCTTGATAAGCAGACCACTTAGGCATTGGCGGTAGTAATACATTGAGTGCGGATACATTGATGATTTGCCCTTGATTGATACCAAGCTGCGGTATCAAACCTAAGCATAATTTGACAGGAGCTAGGTAATTCAGACTAATAGTGCGTTCATAGTCATGACCACGATCAAGCGAATCCATGACAGAGCGCATGATCGACTTGCCAGCATTATTAATAAAAATGTCTACGCTAAGCATGTGCAAAAAATGCATGAAGCGTTTGAGTGATTTATCATCTCTTAAATCTATTGGATAGATACTGACCGATGCACCAGTTTTATGGATATGAGCTTGTACCTGCTCTAATTTTTCCGTGGTTCTACCGACCAATATTAAGCTAATAGGCATGTTATTAGCTGTACCCAAGCTTGCCAACAGGTAAGCAAGTTGCTCACCAATACCATAGCTTGCACCTGTGATTAGTATGGTCTTACCAGCTAGCTCATGAGCCAATCGCTGTTTTTCTTTACTGGATAAATTACGGCTTGGAAAGAGCAGTCTCTCAAACAGTCTAGTGCTCAACCGTTGCTTATGGATTTTGTCTGTATGTGGGCTGTACTGGTTCATAATGAATCAATAATGTGAGTTATATTAATGTGAGTTATATTGAGTATGCGCTATTAGAGCATGTCATCAATTAGTAGATTAATGCAATTTATGACACGCCCTAGTTTTATAAATTATTTAATTCTCACAT
>NZ_JBQSXG010000139.1:0-7663 GCF_052378005.1 Psychrobacter sp. AOP31-B2-9 | reverse complement strand
CAAGTAGACATTTAGAAATGGCGAGTATGTGCCTAGAGCGCTAACGTCCTAGCTGTGATGTGGTCATTTGCCATACTTCAGCAAGTGGGGTATTGGTTTGGCTAATTTTGGCAATTAAGCTGGCACCAAGCCAAGAAAAATACCACCGCTTCGCTATGCTTTCAGCAGCAATATTATCAGGCTGTGGCACAGAGCCATCTACCCAACCAGCTTTGATTTGGTCACCAAGCCAGTTAATAGTTTGTTGATAGCCTGCGTTTAGCGCGATGCGCATAGGCTCTGACATATCAGCCACTTCAGCGCTGAGCTTAACCACCAAGCATTTTTCGTGGTCGCAGCCATTCTGCTGAGTGTCATACCAATTTTGAAAATAGTTATATAGCTTTTGCTGTGCATTAATATTCTGCGCGCCGATGATGTCTAGTCGTGTCTTATATAGGCTAAAATAATGATGAATGATTGCTTCACCAAACGCTTCTTTAGACGCAAAGTAATGGTAAAAAGAGCCTTTAGGCACACCCGCTGTATCTAATATCTGCTTAAGACCAACGGCAGTAAAGCCTTTGTGTGCGATAAGTTGATAACCAGTTTCGAGCAAGTGGACTCTAGTGTCTGATGTAGCGATAGGTGCTTTTGTGATAGTAGACATAGAAATGATGTTCTCCTTGGAACTTCATAATAATAGAGTTATTAATTTTATTTGGGTGTCATATTGAGGACGTATTTTAATAGTATTTATAAATGTGCGTTACGTTTTATCAACAATATTTACGAGCAAAGCAGTCTTGTTTTATTAGTTGCTATGTTAGCATTAGACCAGTCGTCTATCAAGTTGCGTTTTAGGCCAGCTAGTCATTAGATTCCTTATCAGTTAAGCAGTTAGTTAAGTAGTCAGGATGATAAGGAGTATAACAATGAATAGTGCCTAACAGTGAGTTTAGATGTGCTGTTTATAAGAGGCTTTCTATGAACGAATTTCTCTAAGTAAGTGTTTTGTTCAATATTTTGATAATAACTTTAAAATCAATACTAAAACTAAATGTCAAACATAACAAAGTAAAAATAAGGATAATTATGTCAGCTAATGATACCAAAACCAGTGCTTACAGCGATTTTCATCTTCAATACATCGCAGGCACGTGGCAAAAGGGCAAAGACGAGAGCGTCAATACCAATACAAACCCATATAACGGTGATTCGCTTGTAGAGATTCAACAAGCAACAGAGGCACAATTAAATGAAGCCTACGATGCAGCGACCACAGCCCAAATAGAATGGGCCAAGCAAACACCAGCGGATCGAGCAGCGGTACTCTACAACGTTGTAAATATACTAGATCAGCGTCAAGACGAGATTATCGACTGGCTAATTAAAGAATCGGGCAGTACTCGTGTCAAGGCAATGGTAGAGCTCAGCACTGCACGCGCCATTACGCTAGAGGCAGCCACTTTTCCTAACCGTGTGCATGGTGAAATTCGTCCATCCAACACCCCAGGTAAAGAAAACTTTATTTACCGAGAACCTATCGGGGTGGTTGCCGTTATTAGTCCGTGGAATTTTCCGCTACATTTGACTCAACGCTCTATTGCGCCTGCATTAGCACTTGGTAATGCCGTGGTGCTAAAACCTGCTAGCGATACGCCTGTGACAGGTGGTTTGCTACTTGCGAAAGTATTTGAAGAAGCAGGTCTACCAAAAGGTTTGCTCAATGTGGTCGTTGGCTCTGGTAGTGAGATAGGTGATGCAATCGTTGAACACAAAGCGCCAAGTTTAGTATCGTTTACTGGGTCGACCTCAGTTGGCAAGCACATCGGCGAGCTGGCCAATGGCGGCGATTATATCAAAAAAGTCGCCCTTGAGTTGGGTGGTAATAGTCCATTTGTTGTGTTGAAAGATGCTGATATCGATCAAGCGGTAAAAGCAGCAGCCTTTGGCAAGTTCTTACACCAAGGTCAGATTTGTATTGCGATCAACCGTATCATTGTCGAAGATGCACTATACGACGAGTTTGTGACGCGCTTCGTTGACCATGTCAAAACCCTACAAGTGGGTGATCCAAACAAAGCAGAAACAGCCGTTGGCCCAATTATCAATGAAAAACAAGTCAAGTCGCTAAAAGACAAAATCGCCAAAGCACAAGAAGAAGGTGCCAATATGATTCTGAGTGGCGAGATAGAGGGTCAGGTCGTGCCGCCGCATATTTTCACTGAGGTGACACGTGAGATGGATTTGTCACGTAACGAAGTATTTGGCCCGTTGGTCGGTATCATTCGTGCCAAAGACGAAGATGATGCGTTGTCCATCGCCAATGACTCTATGTACGGCTTATCAAGTGCGGTATTTACGCAAGATTTGACTAAAGGTTTACGCTTTGCACGTGGTATCAAAGCTGGCATGACACATATTAATGATATCTCGGTGAACGATGAAAGTAATACGCCATTTGGTGGTGAGAAAAACTCAGGTATCGGACGCTTTAATGGCGAATGGGTATTAGAAGAATTCACCAGACTGCACTGGATTTCTGTACAAAATGAGCCACGTGAGTATCTATTCTAAAAGTGCCACTTTATAATTACTGTAAACTGATATGTGAATCATAAAAAAGACCGCTATATAGCGGTCTTTTTTATGGATGAGATATAAATAATGACTATCTGAATTAAATACCCTCCAGATAAGCCTTTTTATTTATTATGGTGAAAACCAAGTAAGCCTTCAATCTCTTCAACCGTTATGCGTCTGACAAGTGCTTGCTCTTCTACTGACAAGCGATTGGTATGTTCTTTTATCATGGTGTATATACTGCGAGAGATTTCGGCTGTCGTGGCGTAATACATTTGAGGCTGCTCTTTGGTCAGTCTCATTAAAAACTTATTGATAATTTTACGCTTTTCGTCCGGTGCGTTTTCTTCAGTCATATTATTCTCCTAGGGAACAATCATTTCATCAGGTAGCTCATATCAGTTATTTAACACGCTTTATACTGTATGCCGTATTTTAAACCATTATAGTTTGGGCTAAGCGATTAAATGATGTATTTAAGTATATGAGAGCCAAAATGGAAACTAAAATATGTTAAATCAGCAATCAGATATTTTACCAAACAAGCTAGTAGATAAAAAAGCAGTATTGGTATTGTTTCATAACGATTTGCGTGTCGATGATAACGCGACTGTGAGCAAAGCGGCGACATTGGCTAAAAAAGATGATGGGTCACTACTGTGTGTTTATGCTGACTCGTTGGCGCGTAGCATTGAAGCTTCTAATGTCAGCCAAACCAACGAGAGTCAAGCATATCAATTCGATGAGATGGGTGCTGCACGCGCGCAGTTTTTGGCAGAGAGCTTGGCTGATTTAGATGAGTCACTACAACGTCTTGGCAACAGCTTGCTTTATCTAACATCACGCCAGCCATCGCAACCGAACGGTGAGTCGACAACGAGCACCTTTGCTCAATTGTGCCAGCTGATAGAGCGTCAGCACGTTACAGATATTTGCGTCAGCGACACGGCAGACTATGCGCAAAACCAAATCTATGCGCTTTTACAAGAAAAACATCCAAAAATAACATGGCACAGCCAATCGACAAACACATTGTTTGCTACGTTACCGACAGAATACTTACCCAAGAGCTTCACCCAGTTTCGCAAAAAAGTAGAAGCAACGCATCATTTATTGACTGCTGCAGATGATGTGGTTTTGAGCAGCGCGCCATCGTCATTGCCAGCATTACCTGACAACCTACTCAATGAAGCGGAGGATAACACTCTGTTCTTCAAAAACTATCAGTTTGAACAGCAGTTATCTGAGTTTAAAGGCGGGGCAGCGAGTGCGTTAACCCATGTTAATGACTATTTTGGGTCTGACGCACCCAGTACTTACAAAACCACCCGCAATGCTCTTGACGATTGGACAAGCTCTACCAAGTTTTCGGCTTGGCTGGCGAACGGGTCGTTATCGGTCAATGTATTGCTCAACCGCTTGCGTGAATATGAGCGAGACACTGTCGCCAATGACTCAACATATTGGATTTGGTTTGAGCTACTGTGGCGTGAGTATTTTTACTGGTATGCGCTGACCCATCAGCAGCGGCTATTTTGGTTTAAAGGCATTGCCCAGCAGCCACCAACGACCAGTTTTGATAGGACACGCTTAGAACAATGGAAAACCTGCACCACGTCATATCCTATTGTTAATGCGTGTATGAAGCAGTTGCTGCAAACTGGCTACATGTCTAACCGTGGGCGACAAATCGTGGCCAGCTGCTTCATTCATGAATTGGGACTAGACTGGCGTTATGGCGCGACGCACTTTGAGCAACATCTGATTGATTATGATGTGGCGAGTAACTGGGGGAATTGGCAGTACCTGGCAGGGGTAGGTGCTGACCCAAGAGGATGTCGTCAGTTTAATTTGGCCAAACAAACCCAGCAATATGATCCGAGTGGTAGCTTTATTCATAAATGGCAAGGTGATAATACCGATGATTATGTACTAAGCTAACCTTAGCGTTGCTGATAAATTTTTAAAGATTTTTATATTGTCTTGTTCGCTCAGTACGCTCTGAATGTTTAAAAAATAAGAAGCTACCATCTTGGTGGCTTTTTTAACACCTGCTGTTTGAGATGCGGCTGCTAGCTAAGAATATTGCATAATTTATAACATTCATTTAAAATGAATGTTATAAATTATTTTATTAACACCCATCAATATATTTATAAGAAGACAGCCATGCAAGCTATCAATTTGCCCAGTAAACCGCCAAGCGCACCGCATCCTATTCTTAATTTGGGTTTTCGCTTATTTTTTAGTGCAGGGGCCATATTTGCTATTGTCACAATGGCACTATGGGCATTTGTATTTACCGGTCATACGGATATTAACGCCCAGGTATTGAATCCATTGTATTGGCATGGTCATGAAATGATCTATGGCTATGCACTAGCGATTGTAGCGGGGTTTTTATTGACAGCGGTAAAGACTTGGACAGGCGTAATGATGCCTCATGGCTATAAATTGCTCGGTATTTTTGCTTGTTGGTTATTGGCACGCTTGGGTTGGTTGCTATTTGGGTTGGGTATTGATGTTGGATTTGGGTCAGGCGCTGGATTACTATATGTAGCGGCAGCGTTTGATTTGTTATTTATGGGCTTGATGGCTTTTGTAATATGTCGAGCAGTCTGGCAGGTGAAGCAATATAAGCAGATGGGTATTTTGGCAAAGCTGATACTATTAACCTTAGGTAACGGTTTATGCTATTGGGGTGTCATTAATGCAGATATGAATGTGACCAAGATAGGTATTTATCTTGGGTTTTACTTAGTTATTGGTTTAGTGTTGACTATTGGTCGGCGAGTTGTGCCTTTCTTTATTGAACGAGGTCTTAGTACGACTGATGATAAAGGCGTTGTACAAACCGTCACATTGTATAATAGTAAAATACAAGATGTCGCCAGTTTATTATTGTTTTTAGCATTTTTTATCGTTGATTTATTTTATCCTAATCCGTACTTTTTGACTGTGACAGCGCTCGGCGTGGCAAGCGTGAATATCGTCCGTTTGATAGGATGGTATCACCACGGCATCTGGAAAAAACCATTACTGTGGTCGTTATATGTCGCGTTTTTGGGAATGTGCTTAAGCTTTATTTTGTACGCACTGCAACCTTGGTTAGGTTATTCCCATAGTGTGGCGGTACATGGGCTTGCGATTGCGGGTATTGGTATGATGACCGTGGCGATGATGACGCGGGTCTCACTTGGGCATACTGGGCGTAGTATTCATCAACCGCCCAACCTAGTCAATCTGATGTATGCGTTTATGGTATTGGTGTTTATCAGTCGGGTATTGTTACCATTGGCGGATATGAGCCACTATCTATTATGGGTTATGATTGCCCAAGGTGCGTGGATTGCCTGTTTTGTGTTATTTTGCATCAGCTATTTGCCAATGCTGGCACGCCCTAGACCTGATGGGTTGTTTGGTTGAACAGCTAGTGTTTAAGCAGAGAGTGGTTAATAAGAAGATTAGAATTGGAGTGTTCGTAAATGAGATTGACCAACTATAGTGACTATGCGCTACGCTCACTGATTTATTTGGCTGTGAGACCAGATCCGTCACTGTTAGCCAATATCAGCGATATTGCTGATAGCTATGGCATCTCTAAAAGTCATTTGACTAAAATCATACACCAGTTAGGGCAGCTGGGATATATAGAGAGTATCCGTGGTAAAAATGGTGGTATACGGCTGGCACGCTCACCTAATGATATTAATTTAGGTGCGTTGATTAAACAAATAGAGCCTGATTTTGATTTGGTAGAGTGTTTTGCTGTACCAGTGAACAAGGATAAAGATCCTCAGTCAAAAGGTCTACCAGTCGCCTTTATCGAGGAAGAGGCAGACAAACCGATAGGCTGCGTGATTACGCCAGTATGCCAACTCAAGAGTGTCTTTTCTGAAGCGTTAACGGCTTTTATAAAGGTTCTTGAACGCTATACACTAGCAGATATTATCAATAATGAAGATGAGCTGGCGGCTTTACTATCATAAATGCTTGGTGCTTTATACTGTCCTAAAGTCCTAAAGTCCTAAAGTTCTAAAGTTATAGCTAAACTTGGTCAATGAGGTTGGTTAATCGGTATTGGCACAAAATTCACATTCTAATAAACTATTTAACGCCAATAAATTTTGTTGTGCTGTTGCATCTCCTTGACTTGCTGCTTTTTTGTACCAAAAGAGCGCTTTATTATTGTCGATAGCAACGCCTTCGCCTTGTTGGTACATCCATCCGAGGTTGTTTTGTGCTGATGCAAATTCTTGCTCGGCGGCTTTTTGAAAAAAACTCATTGCTTTGTCATAATCTTGGACAACACTGCGTCCATCACGGTACATGACGCCAAGATTATATTGAGCTTCTACATATCCTTGATCCGCCGCTTTTTTATACCATTTAAGTGCTAGTTCATGGTTTTTGGTCACATCGATACCGTCGCTATATAGTTTGCCAAGAACAAACTGTGCTTTAGCAAACCCTTGATTCGCTGATTTTTTAGCTAACGAAAGGGCTTTGGTAAAATCTTTTGGCAAAGCCTTACCTTCGGAGTAGACAACGGCTAAGTGGTATTGAGCGGCAGCATTTTCTTGTTCAACTGCTTTTTTATACCAAGCAAGTGCTTTGACGTAATCTTGTTCGAGGCCTGTACCTGTGTAGTACATAGAGGCAAGGCTGTCTTGGGCTTTTGCATAGTTTTGCTTGGCTGATTCTGTGTACCATTCAGCTGCTTTACTATCATTTTGACAGACAATCTCTCCATCCTGAAACATAGCAGCTAATTCATACTGGGCTTTTTTATCACCTGCGTTTGCGGCATGTTGAGTGCTTGCGAATTCTGCGTTTGGTATATAGCTATCTTTACAGAGCCCTTTTTTTTCACGATTTAGATGAATTAGATTGTTACGCGCCAAGGCACTGCCTTGAGCGATGGCTTTTTGAAACCATTCGCTGGCTTTATCATAGTTCTGAGGTACGCCTTTTCCTTCATAATAAGCCCAACCAAGGTTGTTTTGTCCCATAGCTTCTCCCTGTTCAGCTGATTTTTGATACCATACAAGGGCTTTATCATAGTTCTGAGGTACGCCTTTTCCTTCATAGTAAGCCC
>NZ_JBQSXG010000138.1:0-7717 GCF_052378005.1 Psychrobacter sp. AOP31-B2-9 | reverse complement strand
TCTACATGGGCAATTAGAGCAAATGAAGAGCTCAACAAAGTCCATAGCTTTAACTCAGCAAACATTAAATGGGCAGTTAGAACAAATGAACGATTCCGTGAACTTATCAACTCAACAGAACAACAGACAGCAAGGACTGTTGAACAAGAAAGATCAGTTAATAGCCTCATTGCAGAACGCACTGGAAAAAGAAGCTCAACACGCCCCAACCCCTTCGATGACGCAGCACGACGAGCAAGAATTGATCGAATTACTGAACAGGAAGGACGCTTTGATAGACGAACAGAGCAGTTCGATAGAGACATTGCACGAAACCGTTCAGCAGATGCGAGAACAGCTGAGGCTGCTGGACGTTTAAAACTAAATATGGCCATGGTTTTACTGAATCGACACCATGAAAATAGTACTCTACAGCATTGGGAGACAACAGAGGATTCCCCTGATAAATTTGATACTAGGCAACTTAATCTAATTGATAACTTTGCTCAGAAAATTGGTGCAGATAGCAAAATAACTGATTTCATTAACGATAGCAGACGAGTAGCTGAAATTTTTACTGCTGATTTGATCGAGCGAAACATAGAAATTTTTAAATTATTGCGTAATCCAGCAAAAGAGCGCGAGGAACACAATAAATCCCTTCCTAGAAAGCCCGTATCTGCCCCTCAGAGCGACTTAAACGAATTTACTAGGGGTTATGTAGATAATGAGCCTAAATCGTTAAATAGAGCAAATGAAAGCGTTTTAGTGTCATCTAAACGATATAGACGACCATAATCAGTTTTTTCCTTGTTTCCAGTGCGTCATACGATAGGTTAGTAGATTAGATGATCTTGAACGTAAAAATGAATTATTTTCTAGGTTTTTTTATTTTTTGTCTTTCTTAGTTATCAACAACCAAAAAGGTTTTTAATGTTTTTAATGTTTTTAAAAGCTTTTAAGCTTGCTGTAAGCCACGTATCATAAAGCTTTCCGAGCCCATTCATATACATTTACCTGTCAGTTCATATACATTTACCTGTCAGTTCATATACATTTACCTGTCAGTTCATATACATTTACCTGTCAATTATATACATAATAAATTATTGTATATTTATATACATAGTGTAATATATGTATATAAATACGGTTTAAGGTGGAATATATGGCAACTGACACAGTAGTTAAGTCAAATCGTTTGAATATGGCTATACAAAATCTATCACTGATTGAAATTCGGATTATTCAGCTAGCAATTATTGATGCACGAGAAACAGGCGAAGGACTAAGTACAGACAAGCCCTTAATCATAGCAGCATCACGCTATGCGGACGTGTTTGGTGTATCACGGCAGACGGCGCGGCAAGCCATATTAGACGCAGAGAAAACGCTTTTCGAACGTCGTTTTACTTTTATAGATGATATAGACGGCAAACCTGTAAAGTCTCGGTGGCTACAGCGTGTTAAATACTTAGATAATGAGGCGGCTATAGAGGTTTGTTTTACTTACGACGTTGTAACCGAAATATCTAGAATTCATGGTCTTGAGAAGTACTTTACACAATATCTATTGCGGCAAACATCACAATTAAAAAGCATTTATTCAGTACGACTCTACGAGTTGTTAGTGCAATGGAAAACCGCTAAAAAAACTTCATTATTTGAACTTAAAACATTCAGAGAACAGCTAGGTTTAGGTGTCAACGATTATAAAACTATGGGCAACTTTAAAGCTCGTGTTCTTGATAATGCGGTTAATGAAATTAATGAAAAATCAGACCTAAAAATCAGCTACGAACAGGTTAAAAAGGGCGTGGCTATAGCAGGCTTTAAATTTAAAGTATTGACGAAAGATAAGCCGAAGAAATCACAACTAGATAATAGCAGAGATGTAAATACAGCAGATATGTTCACGATTGGAGATCTAAACGATAAGCAGCTAGGGCGTATCGTTCGCAACCCTGCTTTTATGGCGGAGTATAATCATTTAGTAAGCCCCACTAGCCCAGCTGGACAGTCTATGCAAGGGTGGGAGTTTGAGATGATTAACCGCCTTAGAAAAGACGCTTCACAGTTTAATAAGCGTCCAATTAGAGACTATCTTGAATACTAGGGTTTATAAGCGTTTTAAATAGACATTGCTCCACATTTAGAAATTAAAGCTTTAGATGCGATTTTTTGTAGTCGTAGCGCACTTGGCAATATACATGAGATTGAACGTATCTAATATGGTTTGCTGTTGAGTGCTATATAGACTATAATTATTACATGGACCGGGGGTTCCCAGTCGGTAAAAGGTTCCAGCGTAATGCTGGGGCCTTTTATTTTATGGGAAAACCTTCAAACCGTAACCCTTATAACACATCCCAGTCATGCCCCTTCCGTACTGACAGTAAAATTTATGCTCAATAATGTCAAAAGATCTGTTGCTCTGAGCTGGTCTTAATACATGGTTGCCAATTGGGCGTGACACTAAGTCTGCAAATTGCAATCCTGTTGAGTTGACTTGTTTTGAGGCCATAATTAATTCAAAAGGGTATATCTCTTTATGAAAGTTATGTCCTTGGCAACAGAGATTAAACTCTTTTCGAACATCATTATCTTCATTTTTCCCACGCTGTTCAAAAACGATATGGGTTTTCTTATTTAGCTGATTCTTTTCCTTCAGAAAACGATATATACGCTCTAATCCATACTTGATACCTAAATGGTAAGGGTCTATTGGATTCGCATATTGTCTAATCAGCTCATCCTTACGTATAACGCATGAAACTAAGACAAAATTCGTGTCAGTCATCATCGTGGATAAGTCATTAATAAATAACCCCTGTTCAGACTTTGTCATATCTTTAAACTGCCCAGTATTCTTCACAATATCTCGTTCGTGCAGTACAATCATGTCATGACCAAAGTGTTTAAACTTCAGCTTCATCACGTTTTGGATTACTGTATTCTGATAATATTTTTTATGAAAAATACAAAAAGAAAGTACAAATACGGGGTATTTCTCATTGTAACCTGATAGATTCGGATCACCACTTTCATCCACATATACAATATAATCGCTATAACTCACTAGTAAACCACCTGAAAAAGTAAAAAATTATTAGGCATCTTAGATGCTTCATACTGTAATTTCACTAATTATCTGACAGCTTCAATAGATTGTGATGACCTCTTTCAGGGGTCAATGTTTGGTGTAAACGTTTGCTTTTCCCCACCCCTGCGTATATAAAAGGACGCACCCTGATATATGAAAAGACCCACCCTGATATATAAAAGGACGCACCCCAACATTACGCCTTGCATATCGTTTTTGCTTTTAGCCCTCTGCAAGAGTCCTCGAAGAGCGCAGTTTCGAGAAATCACATATTAGCCTACTTCGTGCTAATATGTGATTGTCTCAAACAGCGTTGGGGAAACCCCAAACCCCAAAAACCCGAGGTGCAAAAATGGCAATATTCAGAGCCGAAACCAAATCTCTCAGTCGTGGAAAAGCGCATAATTTAGCGGCTGCGATCTCATATCGTGCCGGTATAAAACTGACCGACAACAACAAACTAAATCCGAAAGCCAGGTCGTACGATTACACCAAAAAAACCGATGTGGTTCACAGTCAAATATTACTCCCTAAAAATTTGAGTGAGCAATTAGAAGCGTCCGATATTGAGTTGGATTTTCAGAGTATCGCTGATTTGGTTGAAAGGGGAGAAACCACCAAGCGCGGCAAAATGAAAAATAGCGCACGACTTGCTCGTGAATGGGTGTTATGCGGTGTGCCTGAACTGTCACGCGCTGAGAATATTGAACTGTTCGAGCAATTTGCTCAGCAGCAGAGTGAAGAACAGGGCGTGCTCAGCATGGTTTTTGTTCATGATCCCACCGCAGGTGATGACATGGCCACCACCAAAGCAGCAGCAGAGGGCAAAAGTATGGCTGCGCCTGATCCGCGAAACATTCACGCCCACATACTGCTATTAACCCGAGAGCTAGATATATCAAGGGATAACAAGCTATCGCTAGGCAAAAAATCGGATAGTGAAGTCTCTAATGATGAGCGTACGCGCCCAGTCGTACCAAAAGAACTCATTGGTGAAATCGATCCTGAGACAGGTGAAAAAATCCAGCAGGGGCGCGGATTATGTTCAAACAGTGAATGGCTCAAAAACACCCGTAAACAATGGGCGGATATTCTCAATGAACGACTGGCACAGAAAAGCATTCAGCCCGTGACTCATAAAAGCTACAGAGAAATAGGGTTAAAATTTAAACCAACCAAACACCTAGGAAAAGACGCGAGTATCTTAGAGCGTATGGGCATACAAACAGAAATAGGAATACATAATGAGTCAGTCAACAGATACAACCACAACCAAATTGAGCTTGCAGCAAATAGCGGAATTACTGGCAGCCAACAACGAATTGAGCGCAGCCAACGATGGATTGATGCAATCAGTAATGGCGATGAATACATTCAACGACAAATTGAGCAAACAAATCAACAGGAAAGATCGATTAATAGCCTCATTAGCAGAAGATCAGAACGCCCAAACCCCTATGAGCAGCAGCTCAGAACAAGCGCTGATAACCGAAAACAAAGAATTACAGATCTTGATGAACAAACAATCACTTTTGATAGAGTGTCAGAACGAGCGAATAGAAATGCTCGATACAGAAAACCAAGAATTAACGGGATTATTGGCGAGGTTGACAGACTAACCATGAAAACAGCCCTACTGTTTTCCAATCGTAGAAACGAGCCAATTTATACAGATAGACAAAAAGAGATTTTAGAAGAATTTGCTAATGAAAACAGCCTAGTGACAGGGGATTTCATGGAGGAAATTAGAGTTGCTAGAGCGTTTTTCAGCGATGCAGGTAATGCTCAAACCCATAAATATATCGTCAAACTTATAAATGACCCTCAGACAGAGGAACAGAATTACTCTAAAACGCTCAAATTTGAGGCTGAGAGCGGTTTAAACGAATTTACTAGGGATTCTGTAGGCGATAGTCCTAAAACGTCAGATAAAGCAGGTGAGAGCGTTTCTATAGCGCATAGACGATATAGACGACCGTAGCAATTATTTTTCTTGTTTCCAGTGCGTCATACGATAGGTTAGAAAATTATTAGATTTTGAACGTAAAAGTTATCAATTTTTTCTCTTTATTCTTTAATTATTCAAACAAAAATATATTTTTTACTTTTAAAGACTTTTAAAGACTTTTAGACTCTCGCAAAGCATTGGTATTCATAGGTTTCATACTTGATAATGCTAGTTTTGTCCCACTTAATGCTAGTTTTGTCCCACTTGGATGCTAGTTTTGTCCCACTTGGATGCTAGTTTTGTCCCACTTAATGCTAGTTCTTAGGTGTATCTAGCATTATAATAATGCTAGTATTGATTTTCTTTTAGCATTATGAGGTTTTTATGAGTAACGATGTGATGATTTTTGAGGCGAAATATCCTGAGGCATGGATTGTTATGCAAAATAGAATTACTCAGGCGTTTAGAGAGATGTCTATTGATGAAAAGCGTCTTATCATCTTGGCAAGCCCTGTAGTAAGGCTAAGTAAGGCGACTGAAAAGACACCTATAGAGGTTTCTTCCTCAGAATTTGCTCAATTAAGTGAAATTGATAGCCACTCAGCTTATAAGCAGATGAAGACAGCCAGTAAAAAACTGATGAAGCGAACATTCATATATAAAGATAAGGACGGTGTCGATACAGAGGTTCAATGGGTTATTAGATCAAAATATGGAAGCGGTTATGTAATGATGAACTTTACAGAAGAAGTTATCCAATTACTCAAGGTTTTTGATAGTTTGAATCCTTACACGAAATATTTAAAAGAGGATATTCTGAGCCTAAAATTGACATACTCAATTGACCTCTACCACCTAGCAAAAAAGCATCAGGGAATGGGTGGTTTTATTATTTCATTAGATGATTATAGGAAAGAGCTTGGAACGCCTAAATCATATTCACGAATCAATAATTTAAAAGATAATGCTGTTTATGCACCAATTCAGGAAATCAACGACAAGACGGATATTAAAATAGCTTATGAGAATGTAAAAAGAGGTAAAGAAGTAGTTGGTTTTAAATTCATAGTGAAAAGCAAACCTAGATCTAAGAAGGCGTTAGATTCAAAAAGAGATGAAAACACAGCAGATATGTTCACTACTGAAGGGTTAAGCGACAAGCAATTAGGGCGTATTGTTCGAAATCCTACTTTTATTGCGGAATACAATCATTTAGTAACCCCGACTAGCCCAGCTGGACAGTCACAACAAGCGTGGGAGTTTGAGATGGTTAATCGGCTTAAAAAAGACGCATCACAGTTTACAAAGCGTCCGATCAGAGAATATTTAGATTACTAAATTTTATAAATGTAGTGAATAACCCACCCACCTGCTTATTTTGACGTTTGTTTGTTTAAAATCGCTTTTGTTTGTTCAAAATGACGATGTTCAGGGCTTCATTTCGCGTATTCAGACTTTTAGCGATAAACAACTTGGTTATTTTGACGTTTGTGTGTTTAAAATCGTCTTTGTTTGATTAAAATAGCGTTTGTGTGTTCAAAATGACGTTTCTTTGTTTATTTTGAAGCCAGAAATACAGCGCAGTTTTTCATATTTCCTATTTTTTTTGGCTTTTTGTCCCTCTGACTAAGAGCGCAGTTTCGAGAAATGACATATTAGCCTACTTCGTGCTAATATGTCATTGTCTCAAACAGCGTTGGGGAAACCCCAAACCCCAAAAACCGAGGTGCAAAAATGGCGATCTTCAGAGCCGAAACCAAATCGCTCAGTCGTGGAAAAGGTCACAATTTAGCGGCGGCGATCTCATATCGTGCCGGTATAAAATTGACCGACAACAATAAAATAAATCCCAAGGCTAGGTCGTACGATTACACCAAAAAAACAGATGTGGTTCATAGCGAAATATTGCTCCCTAAAAATTTGCAGGCGCAACTGGACGAGTCTGAGATTGAGTTGGATTTTCAGAGCATCGCTGATTTAGTCGAGATTGGAGAAACCACCAAGCGCGGGAAAATGAAACATAGCGCACGCCTTGCTCGTGAATGGGTATTGTGCGGAGTGCCTGAACTAACACGCGCCGAGAATATCGAACTGTTTGAGCAATTTGCTCAACAGCAGAGCGAAGAGCAAGGCGTTCTCAGCATGGTTTTTGTTCATGATCCCACCGCAGGTGACGATATGGCCACCACCAAGGCGGTAGCAGAGGGCAAAAAGATGGGCAGCCCTGACCCACGCAATATCCACGCTCACATACTATTATTAACCCGAAAGTTAGACGTATCAAGCGATAACAAGCTATCGCTTGGCGAAAAATCAGACAGCGAGCTGTCTAACGATGAACGGACACGGCCAGTTGTACCAAAAAAACTCGTTGGCACCATTGACCCTGAGACAGGCGAAAAAATACAGCAGGGACGCGGATTATGCTCAAACAGCGAATGGCTCAAAAACACCCGCAAACAATGGGCGGATATTCTCAATGAACGGCTTGTACAAAAAGGCGTTCAGCCAGTCACTCACAAGAGCTATAGAGAAATAGGGTTAAAATTCAAACCCACCAAACACCTAGGAAAAAATGCTAACAATCATGAGCGTAGAGGTATACGCACAGTTATTGGAGAATACAATGAGTCAGTCAACGAGCAAAACCGCGCCCACATTGAGTTTGCAACAGACGGTCTTGCTAC
>NZ_JBQSXG010000137.1:0-7761 GCF_052378005.1 Psychrobacter sp. AOP31-B2-9 | reverse complement strand
TTAAGACCTAGAGCAACTAAGATTTTGAAATAGATAGAGATGGTGTTCAATGAATAACAGACACCCCTTCTGTACTAAATGCAAATGCTTTATTGCTAAAATTACCAAGCATGACTGCTTCAATTACAGGTTTAACTGTTTCATCTATTCCTTCAACTTCAATAATGAAATTAGCACCTGAACCACCTTTAGACTCTTCTTTTTCAACGATATAATTGAGCGTGCCCATGGCTGGCAGCTCAAGTGGCGTGTTTAAATAAGATTTAATTAAAGTTCCGCCGGTATCGTAATAATCAATTTTATTAACATACAGTGATTTTTTTAAGGTGGTATTACGGACGCTTAAAGTCGCTGATAATAAGACTTTACGGTTTTCTTTATTGATGTAAATATCAGAATAAATCGGCACATAAAAAGTTTCTTTATAGCTAAGCCGACTGTGATTCACTTCTGACGTTACTTCCAATTCTTTAATCGGATCCTGCTTATTTTCTGAAAACGCCACATTGGGATCTGTTGTGGAAGAGTTACAACCTGATAACAGGGCTATCATGGTTGCTAATAGGATAGAGACTTGAAGTTTAGCCATAACATTCCTCTTTACCACATTATTTGATACTACAACCTAAACAAGTTTTTAATATCTTGAGAGTCAATTTTTGACAACAAGTATCACTATATTAATAATACATACTATTTAACTTTTATCCCCACACTTCGTAAGAATTGGTTAATGTGTTTGTTAGCGCCATAAATTATTAGGACGTCTTTAGGTTGTAGTACTTGCTCGGGCGTCGCTAATCCTTGAATACTAGGTTTTTTCTGTGTACGCCCAAAGCTATCTTCATAAGATTCATAGCGTAGGGTGCTAAGCAATCGAATATTAAATTTTTGCTCCAACTGTAAGTCATCTACCGTTTGACCAACTAAGGTACTTGGAATCTTAATCTCTACCATACTAAAGTTATCGCTTAATTCAAACGAGTCCACAAAGTAACGTAGGGACAGTCTTTTTGCCCAGCGTTTAGCGGCCTCTTTTTCAGGGTGAATGAGGTCATCGACACCGATGGCTTGTAGTACTTTTTCGTGTAGCGGATTAATACTACGGCTGATTAAACGTTTTGCTTTTAAAGTTTTGAATAGCGCCGTTGCCATGACATTTTCACCTTGATCTTCCCCAATGGCGACGACGACGATATCAGCATTGCTGATAGGTAAGCTTTTAACGGTATGTTCATCAGTGGCATTCATACATATTGTATGGGAGATTACTTCTTTATATGCTTCGACTTTTTGCATACTACTGTCAATGGCAATCACCTCATGACCCTGACGGGTTAATGCCATGGCTAGAGAGGAGCCAAAATTTCCTAACCCTACGATAATATACTTCATGCCCTTCTACCTTTTAATCGTTTTTTAACATCTCAATAGCCAGCTTCAGATAGCTTATTTGCAACAAATTAGTTAATGGTAATCTCTTCTGTCGGATAACGATAGTTACCTTGGCGACTATTCTTGAGCAACGCAATAAAGATAGTCAGCATACTGACGCGTCCAACAAACATAATGACTGAAACCACCACTTTACTAAAATCCGATAGATCCGAGGTTAAATTTAAGCTCAACCCTACCGTACTATAAGCTGAAAAACACTCAAACACTACTTTGATCAAATCAAGGTCAGGTTGGTCATAACTGATAAGTGTTACGCCTATCCCAATGACCAACAATGACAACCACATAATGGAAAATGCGCGCCGAACAGAAATCTCAGCAATTTGTCTTTTGAATACCTCTATCTTGGTCTGACCACGTGCCAAGCTCAAGGTATTTAACAGGGCAATAGCAAAAGTGCTGGTTTTGATACCACCACCCGTTGAGTTAGGCGAAGCACCAATCCACATCAAAAATATCGTCAACATAATAGTTGGAAATGCCAGTTCACCCATATCAACCACATTGAATCCTGCAGTTCGAGGGGTAGCAGCAGTAAAAAATCCTGTTATCAGCTTACCAAGGAAGCTGGTATGGTCAGCGAGCACATTGTGATATTCAAAAATTACCACACAGATGAGACCGATAAGTAATAATGCGCCTGTTGTAATTAAAGTAATACGACTATTGATATTGAGTAACCAAGGTTGGTAGGCGCAGCGTTGGTCATTGCGGCGATATATCAGACGCTCAGCACGGTAACGCAAATAACGCAGCACATTAACTACAATAACGAAGCCCATACCGCCAAAAATGAAGGTAGTGGCAATAATCAACTGTAGTGGGTAGTTAAAGCGCAGGGAGTCATCGTACAGCCCTGCACTAAAAGTAGAGAACCCCGCATTACAGAACGCAGATACGGCGTGAAAAACAGAAAAAAACAGTCGCTCAGTCCAGTCCATATTTGGCATGTCATAAATACTAATATAAATGAGTGCCGCCGCTACCGCCTCAACGGCGAATGTCACGTATAAAATAGACTTAAGAGTCGATACCACATTACCCATACCACGCATATAAGACATCTCGCTGATACTTGCTTGGGTCTCATAACTGACGCCGCCCTTAAAGAAATAACTAAAGTAAGTCACAAACGTCAAAATACCCAAGCCACCGATTTGAATCAGTCCCATGATAATGACTTGCCCAAACGTCGTGAAGTAAGTCGCTGTGTCTACCACGATAAGCCCAGTCACACAAACGGCACTAGTCGCCGTAAAAAGCGCATCGACAAAGGACAACGGCTGCGTTGTTGCATTGGGCATCATCAGTAATAACGCACCAACCAAAACCACCGATAAAAAGCTTAAGATAAAAAACTGGGCAGGGTTTAGAAAAGTGCGATTAAGATTAAAATCGTGATCAGAGAGCTCACGAACAAAGGTAACGAACACTGCAATTTTTAACGCGACAAAACCATCAACAGCCGCTGACAACCCTAAACGCACTAAATCAGTGAAATGTGCTGCCAATAGTATGATAATCGCGATACTGGTAATCGCATCAAAAACAACTACTTTATTAAAAGTTAGTGGCTTTTTGGTGTAGAGATAACGACCAGCAGTTACTACAAAACTTAGAAAAATAATGACAAGATAAATAATATTAAAGACTTGTTGTAGCCATGCCGGTAGTGTAAAACCACTATCTAATAAGGCTATAATGACCCCAACAACACTAATGAAAATAGTAAAATTATTTAGCAATCGATAACGCGTGGCTGCATTCATAGACTTAATTCATCATAAAAGTAACCGCGACAATTGTACTCTTCTTTCCTACTATTACCAAAAAGCAGTTAGGTTTTAAGTCAAAAGACGACTACAAGGTACGATGAACGTTTATGTTGGTATTTTTTGAACGTGATTTTTTAGTTTATTGCCATTAAGAATAGCTCATACCCCAGCGGAACCAGCTATTTCACCCTTCAAACCCATTAACAGACTACTTAAAACAGACCGCTATAATGGAACCATTTATAATAGACCGCTAGTCTTAATACTCTAAATAATCCCTGATTGGACGTTTTTTAAATTGAGAAGCGTCTTTTTTAAGGCGATTAATCATTTCAAACTCCCATCCTTGCTGCGACTGTCCAGCTGGGCTAGTAGGGCTAACCATATGATTATAGTCAGTAATAAACTGAGGGTTACGGGCAATACGTCCTAGCTGCTTATCATTTAGATCTTCAACCGTAAACATATCTGCTGTATCAACATCACGCAGCTTACTTGTTTTGTCTGTTTTACTCTTCAGTTTCTCATGAACTGTAAACTTAAAGCCTGTAATAGTCCTACCTTTTTTGACCTGTGAATAACTGACTTTAATATCTGATTTTTCATTAATTTCTTTAACAGCAAGGTCTAAGACCCTTAGTTTAAAGTTACCCATACGCTTGTATTCGTGATCTTCCACACCTAATTGGTCTCTAAATTTATTAAGCTCAAACAAGGGCGTTTGCTTAGCAGCTACCCACTGTACGAGTAGCTCATACAATCTAACGGAGTAAATACTATCCATATTGGCGGTTTGCTCAAGCAAGTATGAAGTGAAAAACTCTTCTGCACCATCGATACGACTAATACCATTAACCACAGCAAGCGTAAATACCAACTCAATTGCACCTTCATCATCAAGATAAGTAACTTGCTGAACCCAACGTGATTTAATCAGCTTTCCTCTTTCATCTATATAACTAAAACGTCTATTAAATAAGTTTTCCTCAGCATCTTTCATACGCTTATAACCATTTTGACGCGTTGTTTCAAAAATTTCTGCGTAGCGCAAAGCATCAATGCGTAACGGCTTATCGGTACTCAATCCTGTATTCGTTTCTCTCGCATCTACTATTGCTAATTGAATGATACGAATTTCAGGTAATGAGAGATTCTGTAATGCTGAATTCAGCTGATTTGTTTTAACGACTAAGTTACCTTTTGACATTTGATTCATCCATAAATTAAATAATAACTACGCTATCATAATGAGGTATATTAATCTACTCAAAAAAACAAGTAGTTTAATGGTAACTAGACGTAGTCATATGGGTAACTAGACGTAGTCATATGGGTAACTAGACGTAGTCATATGGGTAACTAGACGTAGTCATATGCAGGCTACAGCCCTCTGATTGTAATGGCTGTAGCCTGTCTAAAAGCATTTAAAAGCATTTAAAAGCATTAAAAGCATTTTTTCTTTTTTTTATTAACTAAAAAGATAAGCGTTTTGAGCTATCTAAATTTGCAGTATTGATATCTATCTGTACCTATAAAACAAGATTTTGGCTTAACTCTCGCATAGTAACCATCTTGACCTCTAACCACATTATCAACGACAACAGCCTTCTCTAAACGCTGATAATCAGCCTCACGTTGAGCTATTTCTGTTTTGCTAGGTACAAGTAGTAAAACAGATAATAACGTAAGGGCAAATATGCAAGCACAGATACCACCTACGAGAGCAGAAGCCTTCCAGCTTAGTGATCTAGCAAATTCATCCGATAGCGCTTTGGTATATTGTTTAGCGCCTTCTTTAGCTTCTGTTCTAACGTTGGTTAATGTGTTTTTGGCATCATTAGCTAACTGCCGATTTTGATCTTGAAACTCAGTCGCAAAGAAGCTCAAACTCTTAAAGTTAGCATCAAAGGTTTTTTTCATATCTGATGATAATATGGATAAATCATTAATACTGGTGGTGGCTAGGTTTACAGTTTGTACTAAGTGATGATTGGCCTTAGCAACATGACCAGCCACGCCTTGTGTTAACTGGTTATGATAGTGATTCAGTACCGCAGACACTTCTTTGCTAACCTCTTTAGCTGCACCAATAGCAATCGCTGATTTGATGACATTTTCTCGTTCTTGATAATCTTTGAGCTGGGCTATGAGCTCGTTTACCAGCTTGGCGTTTGCTGCATCTCTGTCTTTGGTTGCTTGGTCTTTTTCCTCTATTCTCTCTAACAAGGCCGTATTATGCTCGGTGAGCGTTGCAATGGCGGCAAGTAGGTCTTCAAGGTTGGGGGTCTCTGACATTTTTTATCTTCCTAATCCATAGCTGCGGCTGCGGTTAATCTCGCTACTGTAGTCTGTAATCTCTTTTTGTGCGCTCTGTAGCGCTTGCTGCTGCGTTTTATCGATACTTTGCCCGTGATTGTCTGCAAATTCAGTTAAAACGTCTTGTAGGGCTTCTGTGTGCGTTTTACGCTCACTGGTATAGTGAAGATTTTTGATTTCATTCAGTGCTTGCTGTGACTTGTCGCTTACTAAGTCCGTTAACGCGCCACGCTCATTTGACGCAAGCTCACGCTGTCTCTGTGTGGTGTCTGGGTTGTCTGTGTATTGATTGAAGCTGTGCATGAGCTCATTGGCGACTGAAATCGCTAAAATAAGTTTGCCGGTCTTGCTGTTTGGATCAACCCCTTTCTGAGTATGCTGTTCTAATTGTGCCATGACAGATGCATACAGCGCTTTTTTGTCGTCAAGGAATTGCTTGTTTTCAAGCGCAAGCTGCCTTGCTCTGTCGGCTCGTGCCTGTTCAATACGCTCACGCTCGGCTTGTTCACATTTTTGTTGTTCGGCAAGCTGGCGCTGTCGCTGCTGCTCCAGCGCCACTTCTTTTTGTTTTTGCTCATCTGCGCGTTTAGTCTTAATGCCCTGAGCCATTGCCATGGCTTTTGCTACCGCATCGAGTGTGGGTGCTTTAGGCTTTGGCGCAGATGTTGATTCAGGTTCTTTGATGGGTTCGTCAGCTGTGGTTGTCCTGCTTGGCGTGAGTAGGTCGCTACTGATCGTCTTTGTTGGTGGCGGTGTGCTGTGTTCAACGCCTTCAATCTTATGACCATTCAAGATAATGGCATCAGCGGCATCATTCACGATCTGATTTTTGGTAAGCTCTACGCCCCATACTAGCTCGTTACGCTCGTTAATTATTTCGTTGATAGTGCCAAGCTGTGTTGCTGGCGTTTTATCAATCTCGTAATGCTTGCCTTCTTCTTTGGCTTGTTCAGCTTTTCTTAGCTCTCGCTCGTATTTGTCACGTTCCAGCTTGGTAGCGACTGATCCCATTTTGAGCTGTGGCTCAATATCAATCCCTTGCGCGGCATAGCTGCGACTATCAATCAGTTTATGGTCATGCTCAGCCAGTTTTTCGTTGGCAATCTGCTCCCATATTTGGCGAACGTCTGTAATCTCATGGCTCACGCGTTCCATGCCAAGCGAACGCCGCTTATTATCTGACAGCTCAATGGATGCTTTGTCGGTTAGTATGATCTCGTTATTATCGTCAAGCTCAGCACAGCGCGTGGTAAACATGATATGAGCGTGGAAGTTTCGAGGGTCTGCGCCCCGATCGATCTCTTTTTGAGTAGGCTCATGAATAGCGCAATCGGCAATGGTGCCGTAACGGTCTGCTAAGGTTTGGGCGAACTGGTGCGCCAGCTCTTTTCGGTCTTCTGCGCTTAATTCATGCGGTAGATTAATCAGCCATTCGCGAGCGACACGCGCATCGGCTCTTTTCTCGGCAGCCTCTGCTTTGTTCCATAAATCATTGCGTGAAATTTCAGCATTGGCAGCAGCCAATGCTGTCGGCAAAATAATATCCGCACTCATCACGCCATGCTTTTTTGAGTAATCATGGGTCTTACCGTATCGCTTATCTTCAAGCTCAACCCCTGCGCGATAGCTGGCACTGGCAACGGCACTTTGTCCCTTACCTCGTGATATGGATTTAGTCGATGCGATGAAAATAGCCATTTTTACAAGCTCTGGTTTTTGGTTTTTAACATTGCGTCTTTTTGCAATGTTGGGGGTGTGGGGGCTTGCCCCTGCCGATGTTTTGATTTTATAAATGTGTGACCGATAGGGATAAACATTTGTAAAGTCGAAAACTCGCACTTAGTCAGTGGGACTCAACCATCCGTCAATTAACTATATCATAAACTGTTGTTAGGTACTGGCGAAGTTGATATAGTTGGAAAGACTATAGTTTTGATATTTTAGGGAAAGGATATGAGCTTGCTTGGTGGTAATGACTTAAAAGAACAGCAGAAGATCAACGAGCTTGAGCGCAAGATAAATAGAGAAAAGCAGAAGTTAGATAAAAAGCTAACACGGCAAAAAATTCTACTGGGTGCTTTTCTTGTAGATGCTTTAGAGAAGGATTCAGTAGACGGTTTAAGGGAATATACAGCCGACAATCTGTTGGATTTTTTGGCTAGACAAGGGGATAAGGATCTGATGGCAGACTTAGTAAAGGGTCTTGAAAAAA
>NZ_JBQSXG010000136.1:0-7945 GCF_052378005.1 Psychrobacter sp. AOP31-B2-9 | reverse complement strand
TGAAATCCCTTTATCTGAATATCGCACCTTACGTTGGGATATAAAGTTATTACCAGCGAAAAAATCAGCAGCCGTTGCATTTAATACCATGGTAGATTAAAACACTTATAACCTTCATAAATATGCGCATAGTAAGAGAAACGACTTACTAATAACACCCTCCTACAGAGATATAGTCGTGATACGTGCCATAAGCAAATGTCGACACCGACTCTGTAAAACAATCACGGCCAGATCTATCGACAAAAACATCGCTAAAAACAGTAAACACAAAAAAGCCAACATGTCATGTTGGCTTTTTTGTGTTTACATAGCTTCAATATTCTTTAACGCTCTACACTGATGATTTTTTACGTGGTAGCTTTTCTGGTAGATAGCAACGTAAGTAAGCGATGAATGCAATATTCGCTTCTTGGATATACTCATCAGTAATTTTTTGATGACGACGATAAGATAACGTAAATATAGAGTTGATAATGCTATAAGCAATCAACAACGTATCTTGAATATCATGGAAACCTGGCATTTCATAACGCTCTGACAAACGCTTATAAACCAAATCAATGATTTGATAGTTGATATCTTCACCGAAGCTATCACCTTCGAAATCAGGCGTATTGGTATCATAAATAAGCTTAGCTTTGGTTTCATCATTATGGAATATCGTCACACACTGATCGATGAGTGCCGTCAGATAACCCTGCCATCTATCATAATTACCAATATCAACTGTTTCTACGATCTCTAATATTTCAATAGCATTTAAAAAGCGTAATGCTAAAAATATTGCTTCGATATTAGGAAAGAAGTGATAGGCAGAAGCTCGTGGGATACCTGCTTCTTCACACACAGCGGCCAAAGTGATATCATTAATGGGCAGTGTTTCACTCAATTTTTTGGCACCCGCCAACAACTTTTGGCGACGTGCTCGACCTTGCTGACTCGTAAACTTAAATTTATTCGGTACAAGCTTTTTTGCTAGCTCCGAGTCTACCAACACATCTTCAATCTTTTCGTCTTTATTTTCGCTCATCATAGGCCTCTTAATATTACACCCTGTTTTATAGATACAAACTTCATTAGATAATATTAATTTTTATTTAAAAATTAAGCTATGTTAACTAACAATGTCACGCTAATATGCGCACCATCTCTAACGGAGAGGCATCATAAACGCTTGTACACCATCAAGCAAGGAAGATAAATAAGTTAAGTAATAGTAAAGTATAGGTCAACAATCTAATAGAGTTAACCATTTAATGCAATTCAATATATCAAACTTAATGATTAGGTTTAATTATTAAGTTTAATTTTTGCTCTTATAATACCATGATCGATGACTCTATCTGCATAATCCCACTTCAAATGATCATTAAAATAGTCCACCCGTTCAACCTGACCTAGCGAATACTTGCTGTCAGGCAAAAACTCTTCTGAAACAAATAGCTGGTCAATTATTTCTGGCATACCTTGATATATATGGGTATATGCCACATCTTTCATCCAACCATAACGCGCTTGAATACGAGCGGCATCGAATAGTGCAACATCACGCATGCTCTTATCATAATTGACTTCTCCAGTCTCCGCCATCAACTGAGTGGTCACACTACCCGTAACGTCATTCATATCACCTAACAGAATCAATGGCTCCTGAGTATGATGTAGTCTTTCAATGACAGACATGCGGATAGAAGCAGCTTCTGCAGCACGCATACATAAACTACGCAGTTTGGCACGAACTCGAATGTTTGGGTCATCCATATCTTCTAGTAAGTGACCTTTATCATCACGTAGAAAAAAAGCACGCTTACTTTTTAAATGTGCAGTAACAATCGTAATCGGTTGTCCATACGCATCAACACGCAAAATCAACGGTGGACGATTAAAGTGCTGATGAGGACCAATATCAGGAATATCAATCACCGCTTTTGGCTCAATGTCTGTTAATAAACTGCTTTCTAAATGTTTAAAACGACTAATAATGCCAACAGCAGGGGTATTTTGTGCACCTTTACCCTGCGTATGAGGACTAGAAACATCATTACTGGCTAGTGGCGCGACAACATGCTCGCGCTTAAACCCCAATGAAACAGCTAAATCTGTTAACGCTTGGCTGTCCCATACCTCTTGTACTGCAATGATATCAGCGTTTGCCTTTGCTAAAAGGCTACTAATACCACCTAACTTGTGCTCGTATTCATCATCACTGTAAGCAGGCGCATTGTCATAATAAATTCGATTTGGATTAGCAAAATTAAGTAAATTAGCAGTGGCTATATAAAACTGTTTGTCACTGTCATTATTAACCATAAATTACTCACCATTCTAATTATTATCAATTTCTTCATACATCATAAAATATATTTATAGTTAATAATATACAACAAAAAAGCTCCCAAAGATAACTTTAGGAGCGATAAAATAACATAAATCTTATTTATCTTGATTGTCAGTATAGTAAATTCTACAACCACACTAAATTTGGTAATGAGGTAGTAAGCTTATCTACTACTTACTTACTGTCAGTTAATCTTACTGTTAGATTAACCTCATCATCTAATACTCAAGAATAATCTCAATTAAGACACGCGATTCCATGCATCACGTGAAGCTTTACGTGCATCTTTCCACTCCATACGTGACTCGCCCTTGACTTCGTGCCATGAGCGTTCTAAATCTGCCTCATGATCTTCAAAACGAGCATCTACAGGATAGTTAGCACGATTAGCATAACCTACTGCGTACGCTGGATGTAAGTCACGATCAAAATCGTAACCTTCTTTATAGTAGTCCATGTTTGCATATTCTGCACGCCAGTAAGCTTCTTCGTGAGTAGGATCAATAGCCTCTGCTGCTGCATGACCTGCTCCGCCACCAACAACTGCACCAATAGCACCACCAATCAATGTTCCTAGTGGACCTGCCATCGTACCAATAGCAGCACCTGCGGCCGCACCGCCCACGCCACCAATACCCGTTCCTAATGGGTGAGAACCTGGTTCACCTGTGATGATGTCAGCATTTAAGTCTTGCTTACTCTCTTTTGTCATATGTTTTACTTCACTGCGCTCAATATCATCATAGTTACTCATATTATTATCCTTAAATTATTTGTTATATATTAGAGCCTGTTGAACATTCATAATTTGAGCCAGATATAAGCACAAGCAAGAGCGACCGTATTTTCATAACTCTGCTTGAGCTTATCAAATCTGGTGGCAACCGCCCTATACTGTTTTAGCTTAGCGAAAGCATTTTCTACTAGATGCCTGGCTTTATACAAGTCCCAGTCCATATGGTCGTTAGAAGACTGAGTGTTTCGTTTTCGAGGGATGTTATTATGCGTCCCTGCTTGTTCAATATGGGCTCGTAGTGCATCAGAATCATAGCCTTTATCGGCACATAAAACCTCTGTATCGCTCAAATTAACCTTATCTATTAAATCAGGTGCGACTTTGACATCGTGGGTTGTGCCATCTGATAAAAGAAAGGTAATCGGATTGCCATGAGCATCAACTGCTAAGTGAATCTTGGTCGCGCGGCCTGCCACACTTTTGCTAATGGATTGTAGGTTCTCATTGCCACTACTGCTGTGCTGATGCGCTTTAATATGAGTGCCATCGATAAAGACCCACTCAAGGTCTGCGTCTTTGATCAGTAACGTAAATAATGCAATCAGCTTATTACTGCGAAACCAGCGCTGGTAAGCTTTATAGATGGTATTAGGCTTGCCAAAATACTCGGGTAAGTCGCGCCAAGGACAGCCAACACGCATGCGATAAAGCACGCCTTCAACCGTTTGTCTAAGATTTCCTTTGTCATAGATATTAAGTTCTAGTAATATAGGTTTCAGTCTTGTCCAGTGTTCATCTTTGAGCATGGTGCGAGGCATAGCGAACGATATCTTTTTTGTGTGAGAACTTAAAGATTAACCGTTCGCTATTTTTTTTGCCATTAATTTATACCCAATGTTCAACACGCCCTAGATTTATTTTTTAATAAAGAATTAGCATATTCCGCTTAATCCATCTAAAGTATAAGAATTTATGGGTAATGACAGATAGACCGGTTATGTAAACTATGTCCAAGTTACGATTATCTTGCGTTACAGCCTGTATCTTTACAACGTTTTTGTAGGAAAGCAGAGTACTTTAAGTAATTTTCGATTAAGTGATCCAGCTAATTGATGAGATTATTTTAGAATTTATAATACTTTCAACGCTCTATCGATCGCCTGACGCCACTTATTAAGGTGCTGATCTCGCTCATCATTGGACATTGTAGGTTCAAAAACCCGATCAACTTGCCATGACGCTTGCATCGTTGTGTCGTCATACAATCCAGTTTTTAATCCTGCAAGTAATGCAGCACCTTTGGCAGTGATTTCTGTATCTCTCGGGCGCAGTACTGGCACGTCTAGTAAGTCGGCTTGGAACTGCATAAGCAAATCATTATTTGCAGCGCCACCATCCACTCTTAACTCAGTTAGTGGATGAGGACTGTCTTTTTGCATAGCGATAAGAACGTCATACGTTTGATAAGCCACTGCTTCTAGGGCTGCTCTGGCAATGTGTGCTTTGGTCGTGCCACGGCTCATTCCCGTAATACTTGCACTGATGTCCGAACGCCAATAAGGAGCACCTAACCCTGTAAATGCAGGCAGTAACACTACGTCTTCACTACTCTCCACTTGCCGTGCTAAATCTTCAATATCGCTACTTTTTTGAATCATGCCTAAATTATCACGTAACCATTGGACGATCGCGCCCGCCATAAACACACTACCCTCTAAAGCATAAGTGACTTCTTTTTTGGGTGGCTGCAACATACGCTTACCAGACTGCACGATCTGATCAAACGATAAACTGTCTGGACGAGCCGATATAGGTCGTCGTTGCCACGCAATCGTCGTCAACAGCTTATGCTCGCTTAACTTTGGTATTTGACCAATATTCATCAGCATAAAACACCCTGTACCATAAGTGTTTTTTGCCATGCCTGAATCAAGACAGCCTTGTCCAAAAAGCGCGGCTTGTTGGTCACCTAATACAGCATGAATAGGGATTTGTTTGGCAAACAGTCCTTTTTTGGTTTTTCCAAAGTCACCATCAGAAGCAACCACTTTGGGCAAAATATTCATAGGTATCGAAAAACGCGCACACAACGCTTCTGACCAAGTCAGCTTATGGATATCAAACAACAAGGTACGAGACGCATTGGTTACATCAATGACATGCTCACCACCAGTCAACTTATAAATAAGCCAACTGTCTATGGTTCCGACAGCTATTTCACCTTTATGGGCACGTACACTCAATTTGGGGTTATTTTCGAGCATCCAAGCAATTTTGCTGGCACTAAAATACGGATCTAAACGCAACCCTGTAATACGTTGTACTTCGCTTGCCATGTCGTCATTGCTGTCTTTAGCGACGCTTTCAGCAGCCAATGTTCTACAATAATCCTCGGTACGGCGGTCTTGCCAAATGATAGCAGGAGCTAAAGGTTTACCTGTTTGCCTATCCCACATGACAATAGATTCACGTTGGTTGGTAATCGCAATACTGGCAACATCAGTGGCTAGTAGTCCTGCGCGATTAATCACATCATGTGCACAGCTAATCTGTGTCTGCCAAATTTGTAGCGCATCTTGCTCGACATACCCCGCTTTTGGCGTTTGCAAAGTCGTGGGCTGCTGAACCATTTTTATCGACCGTGCGAGATCGTCATACAGTATCGCTCGACTTGATGTAGTTCCTTGATCTAGCGCCAAAATATATCCTGACATAACGAGTACCTTTTTTTAATATTTTTTATTCTGTATTTTGTAATGGTTCATCTTGTTTAATAACACCATGCAACATAATAATTATTCAATAATGAACCGTTCATACCCCAAAAATAGCCATTCGTAGTATTCGCTACAGCATTACTTATAAACGAATATTTTTAAAATAAATCTATCTACTAGCATACTACTATTGACTATACAATAGAAAACAGGAGAGTATTGACTATTGACCCGTCACTATTGTGGCACTACAGTGTACGCTTTGTTGTCGATAACGCACTTTATATCTCTGTTAAGAAGACTGTATTTTGTCCTCGATTTATCAGTAGATAGCGATAAATAAACGGTTATTGTTATTGAAATATTTAAGACGTTATATGATATCAAAAACCTTGCATTCTAATTAATGGCTTATGTGACTTATGAAATTTGCTCTATCGACTCTGTCTAATTCAGTCATGATGTTTACACTCATGGCCTTGGCTGCTTCTAATCTTGCAAGTGCAAACGAAAATGATATTGAGTCCCCAAACCAAGTAACGCCAATCAATGATGCTGACAACCAAAGCAATATTCAAAAAAGCTATGCCAAAAATAAAACCATTGCCACCAATAGCGAAATAGAAATATCTCAGCAACAGCCTAATTTAAAAACGCTAGTGGACCCAACCACTCATAAAAATATCGATAGTAGCTATTCATTAGAAGTACCTAGCTTATTGAGTCTTGAACAAGCACAGAATATTTTACTGCAAGTCTCACCCAAATTAGCAGCCAATCAAGCTGCGATTGCTTCAAGTGAATATCAAACAGATGCTCTCGATACGTTAGACAACCCGCTTGTATTTGCACGAGTGTCAGCTACGGCTTACAACTTGGACACCGATCTTGATTTATCGTCACTCAAAAGCGGTGTTGTCAATGAGGCTGACAGCCTAGCACCTTATTTTCCAAATCTGCCGAATTTGGGCGAATTGGCTGATGAGCGCATCCCTGATTCTTATGAGTTAAAACGTTCAGGTTCAACATCGGGTGCAGGAGTCGGCGTATTATGGCCTATTTATACTGCCGGACGCACCACAGCATTGACTAGTGCTTCTGAGGCGCGTACCCAAGAAGCCATCGCAGACAGCTTATTAGATAAGAACGAGCTATATAACACCTTAATTGAACGATACTTCAAAGCGCAATTGGCCATCATTGCCGCTTATCTGCGCGAAGATGCTTATGACACACTTCAGCAAACGGATCATATGGCCCAGCGACTGTTTGAAGAAGGCTTTATCTCGCGTGTGGATCGTCTAGAAGCACAGTCTGCACTGGCAGATGCAAAAAGCGAATCTGTCAATGCTAATAACGATGCACGACTTGCAATGATGGCTTTGCAGCGCCTATTGCGTACGGAATACCGTATCAAACCCACAACACCACTATTCGTTTCTAGTCGTCCTCTGCCAGATGTCACGTACTTTCAAGATTTAGCGCTTGCCAATCATCCAGGCCTACAAAAAGTCGCTGCCAAACGTAAACAAGCAGAGCAGTTACATGCATTATCTGATACTGGTTATAAGCCTACAGTGATGTTGTATGGTTATGGACAAGTCGAGAAGGATCCCAGTTGGGTCGCCGGTATCTCCGCAAGCTGGAAGCTATGGGGCGGGCTAGACAAAACGGCATCGCTGGCATCAAGTAATGCCAAAATACGCCAAGCTGATCTTTCTGAGATCGAAGTCAGTGACAACCTATTATTACTGGTCGAAAAAAACTGGCACGACGTCAATAATGCTCAGTCACGTTATCAGGCGTTACAAAGCAATGTTGATCTAGCGGCTGAAGTATTACGCTTGCGACAGTTAGGGCTACAAGAAGGTGTCAACACGCCGATTGAGGTCGTACAAGCACAAACACAGTCACTAAAAGCCCGTACTGAACAAGCACAAGCAGCAAATAGTTACGTGCAATCACTGGCTGCGCTGATGCAAAGCTGTGGCACGCCATTAGCTTTTAACACCTATCTCAACGCAGCTGATATTCAATTGCCAACTTTATATACTGAGTAATGATTTAACGTCATAAGGCATACTGATAAATATTTATACTGATTATCATAAAGCTGCCAATTGATACACTCATCTTACTGTGAACAAATAA
>NZ_JBQSXG010000135.1:0-7955 GCF_052378005.1 Psychrobacter sp. AOP31-B2-9 | reverse complement strand
GTCTGATGCCAGCATACTTTTTAGAACACCACCAGATTTTTTAAATAAAATGAGCAATAGCTTAAATAAATACAAATAATATCGTATATCAAATGATAATAATTATTATGTATATGACGCCTTATTAAGTGGTGATTTTTATATTATAAAAGAGATGATAAAGGATAATAACGATGACAGATGCTTCTAAAAAACTCCATATTCTGATTACTGGCGCGACTTCGGGTATTGGTAACCAGTTGACCAAAGATTATCTACTAGAAGGGCATCACGTCTATGCTGTTGGTCGTGATGCGGATGCATTGGCCGAGCTCAAAGCGCTAGGCGCAGAGGTTATTGACTTGGATTTGATGGATCGGGACAAGGTGCTTGATGCCTTTGATAAAATATCTGAGATTGATGTGGCAATCTGTGGTGCTGGCATGTGTGAATATTTAGACATGCCAAACTTTGATAGCAGTGTCTTTATGAAAGTTATGTCGGTGAATATGGGCACGTTGTCGCATGCGATAGAAGGGGCCTTGCCCAAGTTGATCGCTTCAAAAGGTCGCTTGGTCGGTATCGGCTCAGCCTCTGCTTATGTACCTTTTGCCCGTGCGGAAGCTTATGGAAGCTCAAAAGCTGCTATCCATTATTTAATGAAAACTCTACAGATTAGCCTTGCGCCGCATGATGTGTCAGTCAGTTTAGTGGTACCAGGTTTCGTCGAAACGGCAATGACCAAACAAAACGATTTCCCTATGCCATTCATCCAGACACCAGAGCAAGCCAGTCAGGCCATCCGAGACGGTATAGAGAGCGGTCACGATGTCATTGAGTTTCCCAAAAAACTTACCTTTCCATTAAAAGCGTTGGGCATACTGCCAGATTTGGTATGGCAACAAGTGAGTAGCAAGCTCAATAAAAAATAAGTCATTATTGGTAACAATATTTCAGTCATCAGAACAGATGAAAATATAAAGGAAGCCCTCCATGCCGTTTATTCGCCGTAAACGTAAGAATTCAAAATCAGTCTCTAACAACGCCAGCAATGCTGCAAACAATAATCCTAAAGTCCAAACGAAAAAACGCATCGCCATTATTGGCTCAGGCGTATCAGGCTTAACCTGTGCGCATTACCTAGTGGGACAACATGACGTAACCGTGTTTGAAGCCAATGATTATATTGGTGGTCATGTAAACACGATTAATGTGGCATTACAGGATAGCAAAAAATCAAAGAGTGGTAATACTGAAAACAGTGCAATAGACACAGGGTTTATCGTATTTAATGAGCGTACTTACCCTAACTTTTTTCGCTTGCTTTATGATTTAAAAGTACCGTTTCAGTCGACAGACATGAGCTTTTCAGTGAAAAACACGGCGAGCAATTTTGAATACAACGGTCACACACTCAATACTTTAGTATCACAGCGTAAAAATGTGCTTAACCCAAAATTTTGGCAGTTTATTAAAGATATTTTACAGTTTAATAAACACATCAAGCAGTTGCGTCAGGATTACGATACTGCCCGTGCAAAAGGAGAGGACGTTAGCAGTTTTACTGAGCAAACACTTGGCAGTTATTTAGCACAAAAAAGCTATGGGGCATTGTTTAAAGACAACTATCTACTACCAATGGTTTCTGCTATTTGGTCGACCAGTCTACATGATGTAAAAGACTTTCCTTTGGTACTATTTGCACAATTTTTCGATAACCATGGGTTGCTTGATGTGGTCAACCGCCCGCAGTGGTTCACTATCAAAGGTGGATCAAAACAATATGTGAATAAACTGGTTACGCGCTTTGTTAAAGCGGGTGGCGAGGTACGAATAAATAGTCCAGTGCAATCGGTGGTTCGTGATGGTGATCAAGTGTCATTGACCGTTCAAAATGCAGCCAGTGCTGATGACAGTATTGAAAAACTGACCGAAAACTTAGTGTTCGATGAGGTGGTTTTTGCTTGTCATGCAGATACGGCGTTAAAGATTTTAAAAGATGCCAGTACTGATGAAACTGAGGTGCTGAAGCATTTCCGTTTTACTAACAACAGGGCTGTCCTTCATACCGATACCAGTATTTTACCCAAGAAGCCTTTGGCATGGGCAAGCTGGAACTACCTCATTGATGAAACAGCGTCGGGTAATGTGACTGAAGCAGGGCAAGCTATCGAAAGCGCAAAAACCCCTGCTAAGCCAGTGCTTACTTATCACATGAATATTCTGCAACGCCTCACTAAGAAACACAATTATTTAGTCACGCTCAATCCAGCGATAGCCAATAAAACTATTGATGAGAAGCAGGTTATTAAAAGTATTGATTATAGTCATCCAGTGTTTGATAAAGCGATGATGGATGCGCAAACAAAATGGTCGACTATCTCTGGTGGTAGGTCGCACACGCATTTTTGCGGAGCATATTGGTTCAATGGTTTTCATGAAGATGGCGTGCGCAGTGGGCTACGTGTGTGTCAAACGCTCGGTGATACTATTGATATCAAAGATGATGTAGACCCAAGCCATCTACCGGATGCTGAGAGTGCGCATACGCCATTTCGTTATAAAGGCTTACCGGTCAAGGCAGATATCAATGTACGAAAACTCAATAAACGTCAGGTGACAATTGCGTCTACCAATCAAGAGCTGGTTAACTACGTGAAAAGTTTACAGCCCAAAGTTGTAGATACCAATGAAAAGAAAAAGACAAGCTTGTTTGGTCGTCGAAAAGCGAAATAATGATGGCATTGCAGTTTCAAAATTGAAATTTTGGCATTAAAATCAACCAATACCATAAAAGAGCGCACTATGCCTATTGAGCAGCATTCGTCCAACAGTAAACTGCCACATCAGCTGTTCCATGGAACGACGTGGCACAGTCGATTGCTGCCAAATGTACATAAGTTTGTGTATCCGTATCGCTATTGGGGCGTCAATATCAGTGCATTGGTTAGAGGTGAAAACCTTCCTGAAATAAATACGGCAGTTTTTAGCGAGAATCAGCAGTTGAAAAGGTTGCCGTTAAAAAGGTTATTGGCAAAAGGCTTGCCATTATTTTCATCAAATAAAAAAGCCTTGCAGCAGTTTTGTCCCGATGATTATTTGCAAAAATTACAGTCACAAGGGTCAGATAGCACCAGTGATTTAAGCGACTTAGTTAAAAGTAAAAGCAAAATTAAAGACAAGAACGCAGAGGCTGATATAAATCCCATTCAAGCACTTCATGATCGTTTAAACCAAGCATTTATGGAGCAGGCAGGCAGTACGCCAAAAGGCGATATGATTGGATTGCTAGTATGCCGTAATGCAGGTATATATTTTAGCCCAGTCAATTTTTATTTGGGCTTTGACGAACAGCAGAACCCGACGCACTTGCTCGCTGAAGTGTCCAATACACCGTGGGACAAGCGCCATTACTATGGGTTCTTGCTTGATGGCGAGAATACCGAGTTTTGTCATGACAAAGACTTTCATGTGTCACCTTTTAATCCTATCGATCAGCTATATCGCTGGCAGGTTAAGGTAAAAAAGCAATCCGATAACTGCTTGCAGGTGCGTATTGGGATTGATATCAGTGATGAGCGTGGTGAAGTTTTAAAAACAGGTATAAAGATATCTGGCGTGCCAATGACCACCGCTTCTGTTCGCAAAAGCTTACGACAAAACCCGCTGATGAATATGACGTCCTTAACTCGTATTTATTGGCATGCTTTCAAACTGTATGCGATCAAAAAAGTTCCTTATATTAATTATGACGAAAAGCTAGCCGATAGCCAGCAAAAAGAAGGCAGCATGGACAAGAACAAGTATTAAGCGTTAAAAAATCCGAGTAGTTCGAGAATTTTATAAATGTAATATCAAAAATAAAGCACTTAAACTTAAATAAGGATAAACACACAATGCCAGCACGACCGACTGACCGAGCACCTGTCTCAACATTAGAAAAAGTGAGCGCGCGGATAAATCAAGCAATCAATGAGAGTACTGTATTGCAGCCAGTGAGTGGTGGGGTAAATAAAGTAGCCAGAAAGCTGATATTTCAAGCGTTGCAGCATGTTCAGTTTGGGAGCATTACTTTAATTGAGGCGTTTGACGACAATGCTCCTAAGACTACCCGTTTTGGTGGTGAGTCTGATAGCACCGTAAGCAGTTCAGCAGTCGGACGGCATTCGTTGCATGTGACTTTGATGATTCACGACACCGCTGTATATCGTCAGCTGCTGCTAGGTGGCTCTATTGCGCTAGCAGATAGCTACATTAATGGTGAGTGGGATACGGATGATTTGACTGGATTGATTCGGTTGGCAGCGCGTAACTTGACGGTACTCAATAAGTTAGAAAATCGTTTTGCAGGTATCAGTAAGGCCTTTGAAAAAGCCAAGCATCAGTTGCGTAGCAATGACAAAATTGGCTCCAAGTCCAACATATTAGCCCATTATGATTTGGGTAATGACATGTATCAGCGTTTTTTAGACGAGACGATGATGTATTCATCAGCGGTATATTGTGCGCCTGATGTGTCGTTGAGCGATGCGCAGCAGCACAAACTGGCGCTTATCTGCCAGCGTTTGCAGTTGACTGCTGACGATCATGTGGTTGAAATCGGTACTGGGTGGGGTGGTTTTGCTATTTATGCCGCCACGCATTATGGCTGTAAAGTCACGACGACGACCATCTCTGATGCGCAGTACGACGAAGCACAACGAAGAGTAGCAGCAGCAGGTCTGTCTGATAAAATTACGTTACTCAAGCAGGACTATCGTGAGCTGACAGGACAGTACGATAAGCTGGTTAGCATCGAGATGATTGAAGCCGTTGGACATGAATATTTGCCAGTATTCTTTGCTAAATGTAACAGTCTGCTGAAGCCTACAGGGCTGATGGTTTTACAGGCAATTACCTTCAATGACCAGAACTATCAAGAGTATGTCAATTCGGTTGATTTTATCCAGACGCATATATTCCCAGGTGGTTGTCTACTGTCCAACCAAGAGCTCAATACCCAGTTCACCGAGCAAACGGACATGGTGATCAAACAGCTTCATGATTATGGCTTTGATTATGCACATACGCTTAGAGATTGGCGTCTAGCCTTTATGGCACAGCGCGAAGAAATAACTGAGCTCGGTTATGATGATGCCTTTATTCGTTTATGGAATTTTTACTTTTGCTACTGCGAAGGTGGTTTTTTAGAGCGCACGATTGGTGTGGTACAAGTGACAGCCGTAAAGCCAAACAATATCGATACGCTACATTTTTCTGATTTGCCAGCGGCTGTTTAGCACACGCCCTAGGTTTGATGGAACCTCACCTGACCTTATAAGAGTTGTGTGGTTTCATTTATTTTATTGAGGAGACTATCATGGGCTATGTTTTTATTTATCTTGCTGCTGTGGTTATATTTTTGGGTATCGATGCGATCTGGCTCAAAACGATGACCAGCTTGTTCTATGAAAAGCGTATTGGCCACTTGCTTGCCGATGAGCCAAACATGGTCGCCGCTGGCGTGTTCTACCTGTTTTACTTGTTCGCACTGTGTATATTAATTCTTTATCCTCAAATCAAAGCCGGTGCGTCGCTTGGTCACATATTCTTACTTGGTGGCTTGATAGGACTAATGGCTTACGGTACGTATGATTTTACCAGTTTGGCATTGTATAAAGGCTTTACGATGGATACAGCATTAGTGGATTTTGCTTGGGGCGGGATTTTGACAGGTAGCGTAAGTACGATTGTTGCATGGTTGGCTTATCGCTTTCATTGGCTCAGCTAAATATTCTTAATGCGTTAAATCTGTCATACTGGCTCATAAGCATAGATAAATAAACGTCTCCAAAAATAAGGATCATCATGCCACAATCCAACACCAGCTCATCTGCTCAAAAAGCTCCTTTAAATAGCGAGCTATATATGTCGATACTCATGACACCCGATATGGCAAATTTTATCGGCAATGTGCATGGTGGTGATTTGTTAAAAATGCTTGATCAGGTTGCTTATGCCTGTGCCAGCCGATATAGCGGTAACTATGTGGTGACACTATCTGTCGACCAAGTGATGTTTCGAGAGCCTATCTATGTAGGTGAGCTGGTGACTTTTGCTGCCAGTGTCAACTATGTGGGAAACACCTCTATGGAGATTGGCATTCGTGTCGAAGCCGAAGACGTGCGAGCGCGTACCGTCCGTCATACCAATAGCTGTTACTTTACGATGGTCGCTATCGATGATAAGGGTAAGCCAACCGTAGTGCCACCACTTGAGATTAAAAATAATCTACAACAGTGCCGTGCGGATGCTGCGTTAGAGCGCAAAAACTTGCGTATGCAAAGCTCACATCGCCCAAGCTGTGAGTTAAAAGAGACGGTCGGAGAGCTAGATAGTGAGCATGAGCGTTAAGCTTATAGAAATATGGATGGATAGTAGGCTAATCTACTGTTGCTATTTTTCTAAGTATATATTTTTTAAGTATGTAGTTCTTAAATATATAGCTTCTAAGCATGTATCCCAATTATCTTACAATTGCTATCCTGAACCGATTATATCGTTGAGTCGCTAAATATCTATGTTTAACATGTCTGTATCGAGGCTATTATGAGTCTAAAGCCGCCAAAAACCCATTCGAAGAATACTCCCATTGCTCAACCTACGACGCGAATGGCGCGTGGTGTTGGTATGGATAATATTGACGCCAATAATGCTACTAATATTGCCACCAATGAAAGTGAGCAACACTCGAATTCATTGACGACAGTATTGATTGCTGTTGGAGCAAACCTTGTCATTGCTATTGCAAAAACTGTTGCGGCAGTGATGACAGGTTCTGCTTCTATGATAGCCGAATCCGCGCATTCTTGGGCAGATGCAGGCAACGGCACCTTGTTAATTGTTGCCGAAAAAAAGGCGGTAAAACCTGCAGATAGTAGTCACCCGTTAGGCTATGGCAAGGAGTCCTATGTTTGGTCGATGATTGCCGCTTTTGGGGTGTTTATGGCAGGCTCTATCGTCTCCATTTATACAGGTATCACCGAGTGGAATGCGGTGGAGAGCGACACCAATTACACCATCGGCTTTATTATATTAGCGGTCGCGTTTGTGCTCGAAGGATTTTCGTTAGGGCAGGCTTATTTACAAAGTAAAAAACATGGCGAGGCAATTAATATCAGTGCCATTGGTTATGTAATTAATACGTCTAACCCGACGTTACGTGGTGTGTTCTTTGAAGACTTAGCCGCTGTCATTGGCTTAGTGGTTGCTGCTGCTTCGATGGGTATGCATGCTTATACTGGACAGCCATTTTGGGATGCACTAGGCTCTATTATCGTTGGACTATTATTAGGCGCTGTAGCCATATTTTTGATTAGCCGTAACCGTGATTTTTTGGTTGGCCACAAAGTATCAGAGCAAATACATGGCTATGCATTAAGTGAGTTGCTGAATCATGCAGATATTGACAGTGTCTCGTACTTGCATCTAGAGTGGGTAGGGCCCAAAAAAATATTTATGGTGGCAGCAGTAGACATCGCTGGTAATCAAAAAGAGAGAGAAATCGCTCATAAGTTTGAAGCTATTGAAAACCAGTTTCGCAAAGACCCATTGTTTCAAGAAGTCATATTGACATTATCCGTACCAGACGCAGATGTTTTGACTTTACCGGATATAGTCACTCCACTATAAAACTGTGACTGCGCTAACCTCGCTTGAAGTATCACGTATACATACACACTCGGTTGCCTTATACTACCTTTGAATTTAATAGACTATAGTCTGCTAAAAGTAGATAACAAACCATAAGGTGATAATTATATGAGAACTTTATTTAAGAGCGCTATACTGAAAAACACCGTATTCGCTGTATCTTTAAGCATAAGTGCTGTTAGCTTGATGGCGGTGCCAACGTTATCTGCACAAGCGGCAGTACCGACGGATGCCTCTCTATTAAAACTCATCAAGGTCACTAAGGTCGTTGAGATGATGAATGT
>NZ_JBQSXG010000134.1:0-7961 GCF_052378005.1 Psychrobacter sp. AOP31-B2-9 | reverse complement strand
TATTTATAAACAATTATGAGCATGACGATAACCTACTTTACAAGTACTGCTTGTGATCTTACTGGCTACTCGTTTGCTGATTGCCTATATTTTACTGACTAACTCAGGATTTATCGTGTTTTTCCTGTTAGTGCTGTTTAGTGTTCTTGTCATTGACATCAATCACTTAACAGCCATTACTTCTTTATCTGGATCTATCTGGTTTATAAGTTAAGTATCGTCAGTCCTAAATAAACGAGATACAAATATGACTTTGCGATACTGGCATACATTTTCCTCGCTTGCTGTGCCTGTGCAGACAGAGGCTAAGCAAATAGAGGTACAGCAAACAAAAACTAAGAAAAATGCACCCAGTATTGGTTTTGCAGTGGCTCAACTATGATGACTGCTTATCGGCTTTCGCTTTACTACTGATTTTTATACAGATCAATGTAAGGGCTTGATGATGGCTGCTCACCTGTTGTGCCTTCTTCTGTGACTATAACGGGTGTTGCCTCGGTGCTGGTTGAATAACTGGCAGCGGACTCATTAGAGCTCACTGAGTTAGAACTAGTTGAATTAGAGCTGACTGGACTTGGGTTAGCAGCAGCAACTCCTTTTACGGCTGGTGCTGAAGCTGTATCTGCCAAAGTGCTATCAGACATAATATCGTCTTCGCTTATCTGTACGCCACTATCATCGACGACTGTTGTCAATAATACCAACTCTGTCACACCAACCGTCGTGTTGGCAATATCAATGAGATTACTCTGTTGAGTCGGTGTCATGCGTCCCATGATATAAACCACGCCGTTATCGCTCACCGCTTTAATCTGTGAAGTACTAACACCGTTACTAGCGACCACTTTCGCCAGCAGTTTTGAGGTGATATAACCGTCCTGCACGGTGGAGCTGTAACCTTTTGAGGCACTCACGTTTAACTCGTTATAAACGCGACGCACATCAGGCATAGAACTGACGACTTTTTCTATCTCTGTTTTGATGGCTTCAGTAGGCACTTCACCTGTCAGCAACACTTCACTATTAAAGCTATCAATGCTCATGCGGCTGGTTTGTTGCAGGTCTTCTTGTAATCCATAAACGTTTATTTTGGCGGTATGCTCGATACTCCGATCCAGCAGGCGTTGCGGAATAGTACGCTCTGTCATCGGTACACCATAGGTACCCTCTGTACTATTGGTCAAATAGTTAGTAGTACAGCCAGTGGTGATGATACTAGCCATTAGCATCGTGCCAATGGTAATACGGCGTGATGAACCAAAAATAGCAGTGCGCAAATGCATCCGTGTCATGAGTTACCTCTTAAAACATAATTGTGACGATGATAGAAGGTTAGCTAATGGTATTGTTTTAGCTGTTGTAAATCTAGCTGTTATAAGCTTAGCTACTTTACTTAATTTTTGCTGAAGGAAGTTAGGTTTTTGGTAACGCAAGCTTGATACCAAGCATTATGTGATCCCAAAAAATAAAAAATCTATAAACGATTACCACGCACTGGCAATAAACGCCCCTTGTAGCCAGTCCGGTTGATTGTCTGTCATGTCGCTTTTTATACCGCTTTTCTGTGTGTTTTTATCAACCGTATTATAGGCGATGACATCGAACCGACATTCATAGTCACTAAACTCAGGATGCTGTTGCAAGAAGTAGCGAGCAGCTTTAATCACTTTACGTTGTTTGCTCGCCGTCACACTCAGCGCGGCATCACCAAATCCTGACTGTTTACGTTGCCGTACTTCGATGAATACCAGCGTTGACCATGCCCGCCCTGTTTCCATCATGACTAAATCTAGCTCACCTACTTTTGGCTGTTGCCAATTCTGTGCAATCAGTCTTAATCCTTGCGCCTGTAAAAACTCACACGCATGCTGTTCAAACTGGACGCCTTGACGTTGTTTTGGTGAAATAAGAGTCAGAGGTTTATGCTGCACCATGATGTCGATTTCTCTGGTTAACATTGCAGAATTATCATAGCACATCATGCTAAACTAACCACTTTCGCACGCCTAGCGATATCATCGATAGATATTTAAACGCTCACTATTTAACTGAAAAATAAATAGACGATGACTATATGGGAACTGTGCCTTATTCTTTTTAATGACCCGAGGTTTTCATGTCTACCCCTACCGCGATGCCAGCTTGTCTATACATCGTTGCCACGCCAATTGGTAATCTCAGCGACATGACGCCGCATGCAATTGATGTCTTAAAGCAGGTCGCAATCATCGCCTGCGAAGATACCCGCACCTCAGGCAAGCTATTGTCACATTTCGGTATTGATACCAAAGGCAGTACTGCAGACGATACGGATACCACCGAAAAGCAAAAAGGTCACAATAAACTGTGGGCCTATCATGAGCACAATAGCGCCATTCAAACACCGAAAATCATTGAGATGATTGAACAAGGTCACTCGGTTGCTTTGATCAGCGATGCTGGCACGCCACTAGTCAGTGACCCAGGTTATCAGTTGGTACAAGCAGCACATGCTGCTGGTGTTACCGTATCACCTATCGTTGGCGTATCCGCTGCTATTGCGGCTCTGTCAGTCGCAGGACTGCCCTCAGACCGCTTTAGTTTTATTGGTTTTTTACCTGCAAAAACACATGGTCGCCAAAAACATCTGGCTGCTTTAAACTCACGTACCGAAACGCTAATATTTTATGAAGCACCGCATCGTATTCTTGCCAGCTTAGAAGATATGGCAGCGATATTTGGGGCAGATCGCGAGGTCGCGTTTTGCCGTGAATTGACCAAAACATTTGAGACAGTACGCAAGAGTACACTTGGCGATTTGGTTGAGTTTGTCAAAGCAGATGACAATCAACAGCGCGGTGAGATAGTCGTAGTCGTCGCTGGTGTAGACGTCACACAAGATGCCGATGACATCAGTGTTCACGATAAATTATTACAGCGTCTGTTGGAGGATTTATCCGTCAAAAAGGCAGCCACATTAGCCGCTGATATTACCGGTGTAAAAAAGAATGCGCTGTATCAACGACTACTTGAACTGCAATCGGAATAAATATCTAGAGACATCCTTATTTAAAAAATATGCGTTTATAAATCAATTTAGGAGAAGTAAGCAATGTACGATGTAATGGCGATAGGTAATGCGTTAGTTGATCACGAATATGTGCTGTCTGACGCAGCACTAGAAGAGACGGATCTGACTAAAGGTCATATGACACTGGCTGGTATCGAAGAGCAACAACAACTACTTGCATACTTCAAACTTGCTAATATTGACCCATCAAAGCAAGCTGGTGGCGGCTCAGCAGCTAATGCGATGTATACTTTCGCTAGCCTAGGTGGCAAGCCTTTTTATGCTTGCCGTGTTGGTGATGACCACCAAGGCAGTTTTTACCTAAAGGACTTGCTAGAAGCTGGCGTAACAACTTCAGAAAAATCTATTCATGCTGGCGGCGTGACTGGCTCCTGTGTGGTCGCGGTCACTGAAGATGGCGAACGTACCATGCAGACCTATCTCGGCACCTCAAGCGACATCACTGCTGATAATGTTGAGTTTGAGGCACTGACACAAGCAGATTGGCTATATATAGAAGGCTATTTAGCCATGTCTGAGAGCATCCAACCAGCAATGACCCGGTTACGTCAACAAGCCGGTATTCATAATACAAAGATTGCAGTAAGCTTTGCTGATCCTGCAGTAGTCCAGTTTGCCAAAGACGGCTTGCTCAATATGCTGGGTAACAAAGTTGCGGTGATATTTTGTAATAGTGAGGAAGCTAAGTTGTTTACGGAAAAGAAACAAATTAAAGCGGCAACACGTGCCCTGCTTGACTATTGTCACACAGCGGTTGTGACTGATGGCCCTAATGGGGCAACTATCGCTCATAAGCCCGATGACAAATCAGAGATTGAAATCTATGAAGTCGCCACGCCTGCTGTCGCCAATGTCATCGATACCAATGGCGCAGGTGATAACTACTCAGGTGCATTTTTATATGCCTTATCACAGCATTATAGCTTGCCAGAATGCGGACGACTTGCTGGAGCAGTGGCAGCACAAGTGATACAACAGTTTGGACCGCGCCTCGTCTCACAAGATTATAAAGATATTGCGCAGCGTGTACTATCTGCTTAGTGATTAAACCAATAACTGATGAGATGGCCTAGCATTTATTTTACGAAAAAGCCCATATCGAATTCGATATGGGCTTTTTATTTACTCTATTTAAATGACTATCAATTGAGTTGAGGACACGCCCTAAGCTAAAGCCAAAGCTTGCTCTAAATCTGCTTTGATATCTTCGATATGTTCGATACCAATCGACAGTCGTACCATATCAGTACTCACGCCAGCATTGGCAAGTTCTTGCTCATTCAACTGGCGATGGGTCGTGGTCGCTGGGTGACAAGCCAACGATTTGGCATCACCAATATTAACCAAACGCGTAATCAACTGCAGTGCATCGATAAAGCGAGCGCCAGCTTCTAGCCCGCCTTTAACACCAAAGGTTAAGATAGCAGAAGGAGTACCCTTCATATACTTCTTAGCAAGCGCATGCTCAGGATGATCAGGCAATCCTGCATATTTCACCCAAGCCACTTTCTCATGATCTCGTAGGTATTCAGCAACTGCTTTCGCGTTCTGCACATGGCGCTCCATACGTAAACTCAATGTCTCCATACCCTGCAAAATACCAAACGCATTTAGCGGGCTAAGCGCTGCGCCAGTATTGCGTAGCGGTGCCACACGAGCACGAGCGATAAACGCTGCTGCACCCACATCCTTAACAAAGTTTACGCCATGATAGCTTTGATCTGGCGTGTTCAATAATGGGAAGCGCTCAGGATGGTCGCCCCAAGGAAATTTGCCACTATCGACAATCGCGCCACCAATCGAAGTACCTGTACCACTCATATACTTGGTCAATGAATGAATGACAATATCCGCACCAAACTCAAACGGACGACATAGCGCAGGCGTCGCAACCGTACTATCAATCACGACTGGCACACCATATTCGTGCGCAATGTCACTTAACGCCTGAATATCGACAATATTACCCAGTGGATTACCAATACTCTCAGCAAAGACCATTTTAGTCTTATCATCGATTAAATCACGGATCGCTTCAGGATCTTTATGGTCGAAGAAGCGTACTTCGATACCTTGACGCGGCAACGCATGAGCAAATAAATTATAAGTACCACCATATAGGGTCGATACCGCCACGATATTATCACCCGCTTCACAGATGGTTTGAATCGCATAAGTAATGGCGGCCATACCAGATGCCACAGCAAGCGCACCGATGCCGCCTTCCAGTGCTGCGACGCGCTCTTCTAATACAGCATTGGTCGGGTTCATGATACGAGTATAGATATTGCCCGCGACTTTTAGATCAAATAAATCCGCACCATGCTGAGTATTATCAAAAGCGTACGAGCTAGTATGATAGATAGGTACTGCAACTGCTTTGGTCGTAGGCTCAACACTATAACCGGCATGAATTGCCAAGGTTTCAAGACGTGGGGTATTGGTTGGTTGTCCGTCACTCATACTATTCTCCTACATATTCGTTTATGATTAAGTAAATACTTTATAATTAAAAAGTCTATGTCAAAATATCCATTGCTAAATACTTATCGCTCAATGCTCATTGCTAAATGAGAGGCATAAAAAAAGCTGAGTTAATCATAACTCAACTTCTTTCTAAAAAAAACAACCAATCACTTATCGTATAGGCATTTATCGTACATGCATGTATTGTTCAGAAACTTATTGTACAGTCACTTATGACACAACCATAAAAGCTCATTAACAATAAAGCTCGTCAGTGTCCTCGTACACTAATCTGGCTTGCTTTTATTTATAATAAGCGTTTTCAGTACGAGTATGGTCAGTATCATCAACCACTTGCGTTAATTCTGGAATTTGCTGTTTCAGCTGCACTTCAACACCCTGACGCAATGTCATGTCAACGGCTGAGCACCCTTGGCAACCACCGCCGAATTTTAATACTGCAGTCAAGCCAATGCCTTCTTCCTCAATCAGCTCAAGCAGTTGTACATCACCACCATGCGCGGCCAAGCCAGGGTTAATCTCTGACTGTAATACATAGTTGATGCGCTCTTCCACACTAGCATCAGCGCCTACTTTTGGCACTTTAGAATTTGGGGCACGGAAAGTCAGCTGACCACCGAAACGGTCTTTATTATAATCAATAACCGCATCTTCTAGATAAGGTACTGACGCCGCTTCGATAAATGCAGAAAAGCTTTCATAGGTAAAACATAAATCAGCGCTGTCTTCTTCGCCTGGCTGGTTATAAGCCATGCAGCACTCTGCACGCGGTGTACCAGGATGCTCAACGAAAATACGCACACCGATACCATCTGTATCCTGTTTAGACAACAAATCTGCCAAGTAGCCTTGGGCTGATTCGGTAATGGTAATATTACTTTTTGCTTCAGCCTGATCGGTATCTAACGCTGATTCATAGTCTGCTGATGGTGCTACTTGCTCATTCTCACTCATAATACGTCCTATCCGTTATGACACAAGCGCTATATCTGTCTTGGCTGCTGTGTCGTGAATGTTAAATTTAGGTAGCTTATATAATAGGTAACTTGTATAAATTATATGGAGTATCAATCATCACAGCTAGCTTTCTATAATGCCGCACGCCGTTGTCAAAAATAGTGATACGTTTATATTAAGTATTATACCGTACTCAGGCGACAATTCCGACCGTGCTACTATGAATTAAACCATAGTAGCGACAAATGACTGCTATCGGTTTTTTCAATGGCAGGCGTGAATCCATTTTTTCAAAGCTACCTCTACTACGTACAAATAAAAAGCTTGAATATAGCAAACATAATGACTGATACATTCTCTTTTATATAAAGACAGCTGATGTAATTATCAAGTTATAACAAACCTATATGGCTCATCTTTATGATTCATCTTTGGCTCACTGCATCTAAGGCGAGTTTTGCCAACATGTTTATATTCACGGCGATTCTTTATCCCCAATTTTTTCATTTTAAGTACCACAATATGATTAATGACATACGATGATCAAAAAACGATCTTGAATTAATATTTAATTTTATATATTATAATAAGATATATTAAATGATTTCTATTATGAGAAATTACTAGGGTGTGTCTTCATGTTAAAAATGGCGATAAAAACAAGATAAATTGCCGTCAAACAAGGGTAACAGCTCGGATAATATCGAGATATTCATAAGCTATTTGATGCCGTTTGACAAGATTTGCCATTTTCGATTCATTAGATAACTATCGATTGAATTGAGGACACGCCCTAGCCCAAAACACTTGATAAGGAGCATTCCATGAGTAAATCCTTTAACGATATTACTAAACATGTTTCTAGCAATATGATGAAACTACACAAAAGCATTCCTGAAACAACTAAGGCATTTTCTCAACTGAGTGCTGCAGCAACGGCTGACGGCGTATTAGATAAAAAAACTAAGGAGCTTATTGCACTAGCCTTGGCAGTTGGCGCACGCTGCGATGCTTGTATTGGGTTTCATACCAAAGCATTAGTGCGACTTGGAGCAACTGAGGAAGAAGTGGCTGAAACACTTGGTGTATGTGTGGCCATGGGCGGCGGCCCTTCTATGATGTATGCTGCTGAAGCGGTCGCATCGTTTGAGGAATTTAGTAACAAAGACTAAGGTCTGCCTCCAGCTCAACCAACCGTTATTTAAATGAGCTTCATAAGCGTTGAAGATAAAACCTAACTGTCAATCGTTATGATTGACAGTTTTTTTGTACCTATAATTTTTGATAACTATAGCTGAGTTCAAATAATGTTGATACAAGGAAACTGAATGCAAGCTATACATTGGTATAGTTAGCGAGGATGACGATGTAGCGGATTTATATGGATTTGACTATGTGGTATAACTGAGGAATAACTTCATGCGTATACTGATTGTAATATCTTGAG
>NZ_JBQSXG010000133.1:0-8020 GCF_052378005.1 Psychrobacter sp. AOP31-B2-9 | reverse complement strand
AGGGATACTGGCAATGAAGGATTTGGCTAAAGGTTCACGACAAAGCATCACAAGCAATGATATAAGAAGCAATGACATAGAAAATAATGTTCATAAGCAAAACAAACAAGCTTCAACATTCACAAGCCTAGGTCTGACAGCAGTACTGGCCATAGGTGGCATCGCATTAGCCACACAGAGTGCACAAGCAGTATCACCGCTAACTGTCGTCAATGGCATTACCTCAAGTGGCGGCGTGGGCGTTAGTAAAGATATTCTCTATGGCGATGAGCCTTTACAAGACTTGGATATTTATTATCCCAAACCTCTAGCCCAAGCAATGAAAGCACAAAACGTGATTGAAGATACATATCCTATGGTTGTTTTTGTCTACGGTGGTTCGTGGGAAAACGGTACCAAAGAGCAATATGCTTTTGTTGGTAAGAGCCTAGCGCGAGCAGGCTACGTGACCGCAGTGATTAACTATCGGAAGGCACCCGAACATCCATATCCTGACTATGTAGAAGACACGGCAAAAGCAATTGCATGGAGCCATGACAACGCTAAGACATTACATGCAGATTCTAAGCGTATGGCTGTCATGGGACAATCATCGGGCGCATTTAACGTAGTAGCAGCTGTGTCTAACGAGGATTTTTTAGCACCTTATGGTATCAAGCCAAGTGATATTAAAGCGGTAGTTGGTATCGCGGGTCCTTATAGCTATGACTTTAGGCAGTTTGATAGCGCCACGGCTTTTCCTGCCGATGCGACTCCTGATCAAGTCATGCCCGACAGACAGTTAAAAGGCGAGCAGCCGCCTTATCTATTATTGACTGCTGAAAATGATAAGATTGTCTACGACGTAAATACGATTAATATGACAAAAGCGCTAAAAGATTATGGCGCAAGGGTAGAGGTCAGTGAGATAGAAGGTGCCAGTCATGCGACCAGTATCGGTGCGATGGCACCACCACTGCGTTGGTTGAATGATGTGCGCTCACAAGTGCTGACTTATCTGGATAAAGAGCTGAAATAGCTCATTCTCTGACTATAACTCTACAAAAGGTTAGTATCACTATTTACAAGTACCACTGTTTATAAGTAATATTGCTTAAGTATCAAAGAATAAATCCTCAACTGGCATAGCGCTCGTTGGGGATTTTTATTGTGTAGGGCGTGTCATCAATTAGCACATTAATACATTTAGTGGTTTTAAAACGGTTGAATTTATTAATACTATAATAAAAACCTGTCAATTCAATGCGCTATTCCCTTATGATAGAAAACAGACATTATCGAATATATAGTAAAAACGAAAAGTTCTAAGACAACGTTTAAAGCGGTGAAACACCCACTGAGCCCAAAGGACGATTATCATGACTATATTTATGCGACCACTCAAAATTGCACTACTAAGCTTAACGTTAGCAGCACCTTCATTAGCATTTGCCATCGGTGGCAATGATCCTGTTCCAGGAATTGATATTATCATTAAAAAAAATCCTGGCTCAAAACCTATTGCTAATATACCGTTAACTGATTCAGAGATGAGTCAATATAATGCGCTCAAAGAGAATGATCGTCCTGTTTATTTAAGCAAGGTTATAGTGCCAAAGTTAGAGCAGGTCAATAAAAAATACGATTATGATATTAAATGGGATGACATTATCGAAAAAGGTGTTAATCAAGATTGGTGCACACCAGAACGATGCAATATGAAGACGAGAGTCGTCATACAGCTTGAGATTCCAGAGAGCTTGAGTCAATCTGATGTTAAGTTTAGCTTGGCGAGTCAGTCAGATACCGTGATAGAAAAACGTACCATAAGGCGAGTTACTCAAATGGAAAGACGTTAAAATTTTGGTATATCATTTAGCCTCTTTTATCGTCCAAGCAACCATTACGATGACTGTTTGGGCAGTGCTACTTATAATCAGTGCTTATAGTCGATGCGCGACAGTAGACTGAAAGCGCCTGATATTATATCCAGTCTATGTAAAATTGATGATATGTATATGTCATGTGCGCTTATACACAGACAGTGCTGTAAGATGTTCAAACTCTTGTTATAATGTTGCCATTCAAATAATACCCATTTATATAAGACAGGATATTTTATGAGCATGAACGCTGACGATTTGATTGCATTTTTACAGACTCACTTTCCAGACGCTTTTATTCAAGCAGCCAATCAAGGCAATAAGTTTGATGTGCGTGTGGTTGATGCCAGTTTTGAAGGCAAACGTGCCGTCCAACGTCAACAAGCGATTTATGCGTTAGTAAACGATAAAATTGCCAGTGGTGATATTCATGCGCTTAATATTCAAGCATTGACACCTGCTGAATGGGAAACTCAGCAAAAAGGCTAAGCTTTATATTGTCTTAGTTTTTTTATTATGACTTTCAATTATTTATATTTTTCACACTCACAGCTAGGTTGTCACTTTTATGGATCAGTTCTTAATCACAGGTAGTAGTCGTATCGCAGGGGAAGTTACTATCTCTGGCGCCAAAAATGCCGCTTTGCCATTGTTGGCCGCGATGATATTAGCAGAGACCCCGACGACACTGCACAATGTGCCGTCCCTGCAAGATGTACGAACGTTGATTAAGTTGATCGCTGGCATGGGCATCAATATCGAAAAACAGGGCGACACTGTCACCTGTGATACCAAAAGCATCGATAACTTTTATGCGCCGTATGATTTGGTCAAAACCATGCGTGCCTCTATTTTAGTATTAGGCCCATTACTGGCACGTTTTGGTGAAGCAGAAGTGTCGTTACCTGGTGGTTGTGCTATTGGCTCTCGTCCTGTTGATCAACATCTAAAAGCATTTGAAGCGATGGGTGCTGAAATTAGTGTAGAAAACGGCTACGTAAAAGCGCAAGCGCCAAAAGGTGGCAAGCTGATTGGCTGTAAATTCTCGTTTGATATGGTGACCGTTGGTGGTACCGAAAACGTCATCATGGCCGCAGCACTTGCTAAAGGCACCACTGTTTTGGGTAACTGTGCACTAGAGCCAGAAGTGGTCGATTTGGCCAACATGCTGGTCGCCATGGGCGCGAAAATTAGCGGTATTGGTACAGCGACCATGATCATTGAAGGGGTTGAGCGCTTGCATGGCTGTGAGTATTCAGTCGTGCCCGATCGTATCGAGACAGGATCTTATCTTGCTGGTGCGTTAATGACTCGCGGTGATGTGTTGGCCAAAAAAACCTCTGCGTTACTATTAACCCCAGTATTAGAAAAGTTTGAAGATATGGGGGCTGTGATTACTACTGGTGACGACTGGATTCGTGCGCAAATGAGCGGACGTCCCAAGGCGGTGGATATTCGTACTCAACCGCATCCAGGCTTTCCGACCGATATGCAAGCACAGTTGATGGCGATTAGTTGTCTTGCCGATGGTACCAGTACGTTTATCGAAAACATCTTTGAAAATCGCTATATGCATGTACCAGAGCTCAATCGTTTAGGTGCTTCAATTCAAGTAGATGGTCATACCGCTGTGGTAAAAGGTGTCGAAAACTTTACTGCTGCGCCAGTCATGGCAACGGATTTACGTGCTTCTATGTCATTGGTTATGGCAGCAGCCACTGCTGAAGGCGAGAGTTTAATTGACCGTATTTATCATATCGACCGTGGCTACGAAGACGTAGAAAACAAACTGCGTGCGCTTGGTGTGAATATTGAACGTATCAATACTAATGATTAATATTGACTGATTCATTCCCATGGTGTGAGTTGTTTTTATTAGTGATATCATAAAACAAAACGTTTAGCGTTATAAAATTTAAAAATCCTCTTAATGAGGATGCCAACTGTACATGGACACGATGTCATTATGACTGAAGCTACCAAAGCATTACCATCTAGCGGTATATTAAATGAAGTAAATGATGAGTTTTCGGGGTTAACACTGGCCTTATCAAAAGGTCGTATTTTAGAAGAAACCATGCCGTTGCTACGTGCAGCTGGTGTGGAGCTGCTAGAAGACCCTGAAGCTTCGCGCAAACTTATTTTTCCAACATCGAACCCAAATGTCCGCGTATTGATTTTACGTGCTAGCGATGTGCCGACCTATGTAGAGCACGGTGCGGCAGACTTTGGTGTGGCGGGTAAAGATGTATTGCTTGAGCATGGTGCCAATCATGTGTACGAGCTGCTAGATTTGCAGATTGCTCAGTGTAAGCTGATGACAGCTGGTGTCAAAGATGTCGTATTACCGAATCGTCGCCTACGTATTGCGACCAAATATGTCAATGTGGCACGTGCTTATTTTGCCAGTCAAGGTCAGCAAGTGGATGTGATTAAACTATATGGATCGATGGAGCTTGCTCCGTTAGTCGGTTTGGGTGACTTGATTGTCGATGTTGTCGATACTGGTAATACTTTACGCGCCAATGGGCTAGAGGCGCGTGATCACATTTGTTATGTCTCATCTCGCCTTATCGTCAATCAAGTCAGCTATAAACGTAAGTTTGCGCTACTTGAACCGATTTTAGACAGCTTTAAAAGTAGTATTGCTAGTGCTTCATAAGCCAGTGGTATTCATTGGTAATATTAAGCATTGTTATACAAATTTTTAAACCAGTTTAGCGCTCTATGGTAGACATAGCATGCTAAACTGGTTTTGTTGTGTTTGCTTGTTAGCATATAAAAATTCAGTATACTCGTGATTACGTTAGTCATTAAAGTGATGATAAATGTTGAATATGCTTTATTTTTGCATCGTTAATTTTTAGCCGCATTTTATGCTCAGATATAGGATTAAGTTATGCGCCAATTAAGTACCCAAGATGCCGATTTTGATAGTCAATTGACAGAGTTACTTGCATTTGAAACTGTCAATGATGCCGATTTGTTGAAGACTGTCGATGATATTATCGCGCAGGTACGCGCGGATGGCGACAGTGTGGTATTGGCTTTGACTCAGCAGTTTGATCAGCATCCAGCGACCACGATGGAGTCGTTAGAGTTGTCTAAAGAAGTGTTGGCTGAAGCATTTGAAAACTTGGATGATGATGTACGTGAGGCTCTCACCACTGCGGCCACACGGGTACAGACATTTCATGAACGTCAAGTGCAAGAAACATGGCAGTATGAAGATGAGCTAGGCAATCGTCTTGGTCAAAAAGTCACACCACTTGATCGTGTGGGTATTTATGTACCAGGCGGCCTAGCATCGTATCCGTCATCGGTATTGATGAATGCTATCCCTGCTAAAGTAGCTGGCGTTGCCGAAGTCATCATGGTAGTACCAGCACCGAAAGGCATACTAAATCCACTGGTATTGGCTGCAGCTCATTTAGCAAAAGTAGATCGCGTCTTTACCATTGGTGGCGCGCAAGCAGTAGCAGCTTTGGCTTACGGTACAGAAACGATTCCTGCTGTTGATAAAGTAACAGGGCCTGGTAACAAATATGTGGCTGCCGCCAAACGAGCAGTGTTTGGGCAAGTGGGTATCGACATGATCGCAGGCCCATCTGAAGTATTGGTCTATGCAGAAGGCGAGGCGCAAGATCGCGCTGATTGGCTGGCTATGGATCTGTTATCACAAGCAGAGCATGACAGTATTGCCCAAGCCATTTTTGTGACGACCAGTGAACAGCAATTAGCTGAAGTTGCCGCTGAAATCGACAAAGCATTGGCAGAGTTGCCAAAGGCTGATATCGCTCGTGATTCGCTACAAAATCGTGGCGCACTTATTCTAGTTAAAGACCGTGCCGAAGGTGCTGCAGTAATTAATCGAGTTGCACCTGAGCATTTAGAGCTGTCTGTTGATGAGCCAGATGTTTTATTGGGTAATATACGTCATGCGGGCGCTATTTTTATGGGCCGCCATACACCAGAAGCCATTGGTGATTATTGTGCAGGACCGAACCATGTATTGCCAACCTCGGGTACAGCAAGATTCTCTTCGCCACTTGGTGTGTATGACTTTCAGAAAAAGTCATCCATCATTTATTGTAGTGAAAGTGGTAGTAAGCCACTGGCCAAAACAGCAGATATCTTAGCACAACGTGAAGATTTGGACGCCCATGCTCGTTCAGCACGCTATCGTTATCAGTAGCTGTCTGTACTGAAGATACTAATGTGATAAATTGATAGTGCATTATTATTTTTAGAGGTTTTAAAGTTATTAAAATGGATAATAATAGGATAACTTATGAGTGAACTAAAGATAGACACCAGACTGTGGTCATCTAAAGCACGTAATTTGTCGCCTTATACACCAGGCGAACAGCCGCAACATGACAACTTATGCAAACTGAATACTAATGAAAATCCGTTTCCACCTTCTCCAAAAGTAGGACAGGCGATCGCTAAAGTATTGACAAAGCAGGCGGATGACTTGCGTTTGTATCCAGCGCCTGAATCTGAGGATTTGCGAAAGGCTTTGGCTGATTTTTATGACCTTGATCTTAATCAAGTGTTTGTAGGTAACGGTTCAGACGAAGTGTTGGCTCTTGTATTTGCAAGCTTTTTCCTAAAAGAGCGCCCTGTTTTAGCACCTGACATTAGTTATAGCTTTTATCCTGTGTATGCGCATACCTTTGGTATTGAGCTGGTGCAAATCGCGCTAGAAGCTGATTTTAGCATTAGTCCAGACGCGTACCGTCAGCCTTGTAGTGGTATTATCATCGCCAATCCGAACGCACCTACAGGGTTGTTAATGTCGCTTGCTGATATCAGAAAATTGGCTAACGAGCACTCCAATGCCGTCATCGTTATTGATGAGGCCTACATTGATTTTGCTCAGACTGAAGAAGGTTCAGTATCTGCCATTAGCCTTATCAATGAGTTTGACAATCTATTGGTCACCCAGACTTTTTCTAAGTCACGCTCGCTTGCAGGGTTGCGTGTGGGTATGGCCTTTGCTAATGCGTCATTGATTGAAGCGTTGACACGTATGAAAAACAGCTTTAATAGCTATCCACTAGATAAGTTAGCACAAGCTGGTGCGACGGCGAGTGTCTTGGATGTTGAATATTTTGAGCAAACGCGTCAGCAAGTTATTGATCTGCGTGAGTCACTAACAGCGGAGCTAACAGCCTTGGATTATCAAGTGCTACCGTCACATGCCAACTTTGTATTTGCCCGTCCAAATGATGGTGATGCCAGTGCTGTGGCCAGTGCGTTACGTGAGCAAGGAATCATCGTCCGTCATTTTGATAAGCCGCGAATCAATGAGTACTTGCGTATTACCGTTGGTACAGCAGAGCAGCATGAGCGTTTAATCAGTGCACTGACTGCGCTGCGAGCTATGAGTACTTAAGTGAAAAATTTGAATATAATTCGTAATCGACCATTGATTTGTACTATTGATCATATTTTTAATGATCTTTACTGCGAGCAACTCATCGAAAAAAGTGAAATGCAGCAGTATGAGCAAGCACAAATTACGGTCGGCAATGACCAGTTTCGAACAGATACGAGCGTCCGAAATAATGACCGTATCATATTTGATGATGCTGACTTAGCAAAAAATCTCTTTGACCAAGTGGCGTGTTATTTACCAAAAACGTGGGATGAGGGTTTATGGGAGTTGTCTGGGCTGAATGAGCGTTTTCGTTACTATCGTTATGGCGAAGGCCAAACGTTCAGACCACACTTTGATGGTGCTTATGAGCAAGATAAGTTTCATAAAAGCTTCTTAACGCTATTATTTTATTTGAATGACGACTTCGAAGGTGGTGAGACAAAATTTTATCAATGGCAAGGTGGTTGGTATAATAACGATACACCTAACTATGTTGTTACACCGAAAAAAGGCCAAGCATTACTGTTTGCACATCAACAGTTCCATGAAGGTGCACCAGTGATATCGGGTGTTAAATATGTATTACGAACAGATGTCATGTATCGAGCAATATGTCTTTAATAGATGCCTTAAAAGCATTACATGCGGATACGGATGTTACTGCTGATTGACGAATCGTCCTTGCTATATTGATACTGATTAGTAAAAATAAAGCCTGCCAACATTGTGTTGAGCAGGCTTTATTTTTATTTACTTCTTAAAATTATACCTA
>NZ_JBQSXG010000132.1:0-8178 GCF_052378005.1 Psychrobacter sp. AOP31-B2-9 | reverse complement strand
AAAAATTTATAAGGTTTGACGGCTATTCAAACGTTTTTAGAACCATCTTATTAGGGTGTGTCTTCATTTTTAAAATGAGGACATACCCTAATATGGAATATGAATTTACATATAGAAACTATGATGCATAAATTCATCAGAAAGTAGTGACAATTAGTTTCAAATCATAACGCAGATAACTGTTATAATTTTAATCTATCACAATGAATGCTACTGTATGGCACTACTGCTCCTCTAATCGTTACTTACTGGTGCATGTTGATAGAAATAAGCAATGACACAAGTAGTTACTTAATTATTTACAATAATAATGTATTCGCGATAAAGTGGAATCACTTAATAAGAGTTAGGATCTATTTAGATACGTTTTACAAAGATAGCTTATTATTGTATCTACCTTCAGCCATTATAATTAAAGCGACACTTAAAATAATTGGCGCTCAAAATATAACTATATAATATTTAGGAGAGATTTCATGTCAAAAGGACAAACTTTACAAGATCCGTTTTTGAACTCGCTGCGAAAAGATCGTATTCCTGTTTCTATTTTTTTGGTCAACGGTATCAAACTACAAGGCCAAATTGAATCGTTTGATCAATATGTTGTTCTGCTCAAAAATACTGTCAGTCAAATGGTCTATAAGCATGCTATTTCAACGGTAGTTCCAGCTCGCAACCCTCGTAGTAGTACATCTCCAAGCACTAGTGCTCAACCCCAAAGCGCTCCAACTGGTTATCAAGGTGGTGGCTTTGAACGTGGTAGCAACCCTGCTAGCGCAGGTGGTTTTGAAGAGCGTGGTTTTGCTTCTAACCGCAGCGGCTTCAATCGTGGTGGTTTTAGCCAAGGTCAAGAACGCGGCTTTGAACGTGGTAGCTTTGGTCAAAGTCAAGAACGCGGCTTTGAGCGTGGTGGCTTTGGTCAAGATCGTGGCTTTGAGAACCCAGCAGATAACGGTGGCTTTGAAGACAGGTCAAACGATGGATCTAATGACAACAATGGCTAAATGTTTACATGCATGATTGGAGGTGCATTGTTAAGACCTAATTTATTCGATTAAGACCTGCTTTTATAGTGGGTTTTTTTGTATAAATAAGTGTATGACAATGCATCTAGTATAGATATAGTTCAAAGAAATTCTACATGGCTACGATGGTCTCTTTTCTAGATGTAGTACTTGTACAATCTGTAGTCAGCTGCTTTACACCCACTTGATGTTTCTTTGACTATAGTTATTTATGTTATTTCTTTCATGTGACGGCAGTTAATTTATTACCGTTTTTGAAATGAAGCCACGCATTAGGCATAGTGTAGTAAAATATCTTATTTTTTATAAAAATAGAGCATATCTATGAACAATTCTCAAACCAATCTAACTCATAAACAATTTATTAGTACAGCTGTTGAAGCAATTAATACCGAGATGTCTGCGTTAGCATTATTGACAGAGCAGATAGACGATAGATTTGCGCAAGCTTGTGATATTATTTTGGCTTGCCATGGCCGAGTCGTAGTGACTGGTATGGGGAAGTCAGGGTTAATTGGTCGTAAGATAGCAGCTACGTTTGCCTCCACTGGTACACCTTCTTTTTTTATGCATCCTGGCGAAGCAGGGCATGGTGACTTGGGTATGTTAGTACAGGGCGATGTTTTGCTTGCTATTTCTAACTCTGGTGAGTCCGATGAGATTAAGATGCTACTGCCTGTCGTCAAGCGTTTGAATATACCTTTGATTAGTATTAGCCGTGATAAGCGTGGCATGCTACCACGTGCTGCTGATATCGTCTTGACACTGGGTAAGTCACAAGAGGCATGTCCGCTTAATCTGGCACCAACTTCTAGTACTACAGCGACCTTAGCACTTGGTGATGCCTTGGCAGTTGCGTTAGTGCATGCCCGTAATTTTACCTCAGAAGATTTTGCATTGTCCCATCCAGCAGGGGCATTAGGTCGTCAGTTATTGACGCGAGTTGAGGATTTAATGCATCCCAGCTCTGAGCATTTACCGATTATTCATCAGCAAGCACCTTTACAAGACGCGCTTTTTACCATGTCGGCAGGGCGCTTAGGTATGACTGTAGTGACAGATGAAAATGAGAAGGTCGTTGGCGTGTTTACAGATGGAGACCTACGTCGTGGCCTCGAAAAAGGCATAGATCTGCAAACGCCGATGTGCGATGTAATGGTGAGCAATCCACGCCGTATTAGTAAGTCCATGCGTGCATCCGATGCTCTTAGTGTAATGAACGAAAATAGTATCAGTCAGTTGTTAATCATCGATGATGAAGAACATTTGGAAGCAATTATTACGGTACATGATTTGCTACAAGCTGGTGTAAAATAAATAAACTGATATGGTAGGTTTAACAATAAAACTTAATTAATAGCCTTAAGTAAGAGGTATGTGATGCAAGACTTAATTAAAAAAGCAGGGAAAGTAAAGTTATTGGTCATGGATGTTGATGGTATCTTATCAAATGGCCAAATCATTTATGATGCCAATGGTATTGAAACCAAAGCATTTTCTGTTCAAGATGGCGTTGGGGTTAAGTCTTTAGCACGCTATGGTATTTTAACGGCTATTATTACTGGTCGCAGCAGCGCTATGGTAGATAAGCGTGCCAAGGAGATGGGCGTTCACTATGTCGTGCAAGGCCGTGATGACAAACTGATTGCTTTAACTGAATTGTTATCAATGCTGGACCCGGCGCTTAATATTACAGCAGCCGATTGTGCTTATATGGGTGATGATTTGCCAGATATTAAAGCAATGCAGACGGTAGGATTTGCTGCAACCGTTCCTAATGCACATGCAGAAGTGATCAGTCGTAGTGATACGGTGACTACTCGTGCAGGTGGTACTGGTGCTGTACGTGAAATATGTGATCTTATTTTGAAAGGTCATGGACATTATCAAAACTTTATCGGGGATTATACGCTTGATGAAGTAAGCAATCAGGGTGAGTTGCCGTGAATACTCGTGTATTAATAGTTATTACCTTGATTATTGCTGGCCTTGCAGGTTGGTTCTTTCAGCAGCAAGCCGAAGTATCACCACCAGTTAGTATAGAGGCACCAGATGTTGATTATGAAGCAACAGAGATTAAGGCGGTGCAAACTAACGAGGAAGGTGAAACAGAGTATGAGCTAACCGCTAAATCTTTGACGCATAATCCTGAAACCAATTTAGATGAGATGTCAGGTATTACTATGAATTGGGAACCTTCTGCAGAGAGTCGCTATCTGATTGAGGCGGGTACGGCTGCCATCAGTCAGCAGACAGGCGATCTGAGTTTGTCAGGTGGATTTTCACTCATTAGTGAAAACAAGAAAGAATCATCTGATATTGAACCGATAAAGGTGACAGGCAGTACGCTCAAAGGCAATACAAAATCAGGTAAAATATATAGCGAAGAGCCTGTACAGGTCGAGCAAGGCATGAACCGGTTTGAGGCTTCTAGTATGACTGCCAATCTAGAAACAGGTGAATACGAGTTTGGTCAAGTTGCCGTCTCTTTTACCTCTGCTGAACGCCAAGATAAAGCATTGTTTTAATCCCAACGATGCTTATTGTTTATATAATAGAACAGCAGCTCGCATAAAGTTTGCAAATTCTACTACCCATTATAAAACGAGTGATTTTTATGAAATCTAAATTTTTGCCTACTTTGCGCCCAAATACAGAAGTGTATGGCTTCAGTCAATTGCGGATATTGCCAATGGTTATGCTATTTGCATTACCGATTTATAGTCATGCGCTGCCATCAGACTCCAATCAAGAAATAAAGCTATTGGCTGATAAAGCGACTTATAGTGAGCGCACAGGTGTCACCAGTTATTCTGGTAATGTCAGTATTACTCAAGGCACATTCAAGATGACGGCAGATAATATTACGGTCAATTTATCACAGCAGCGTAGTATTAATTCAGCAGTAGCCACTGGGCGTCCAGCTACTATGCAGCAGATTGTTACCCAAGAGAAAGGCCTAGCCAAAGGTCAGGCTAGCAAAATCGACTATAATGCAGTTACTGGTATTATCACTTTGACAGGCAATGCTAAATTGGTTCAAAACGGTGCAAGTTTTGCAGGTAATGTCATTCGCTATAGTCTAAAAGCGGGTGATGTCGAGGCGACTGCCGGTGGTAATCAGCGAGTAGAGCTGGTATTCCCACCTAGTAGTAATAGTAGCCAAAGCGGCGTACGTTAATAAGCTAGTTCGTATATTTGTTAATATAGAAACAAGTCTGTTTTCATGTATCCGCGCTTGAATTTTCAACAGTATGAGTAAGTTATGAGTGATAATAAAAGTCTAGATTCTGTAGCATCGCATAATAATACAGCACCTGCTGCGCGACTAACGATGCAAAATTTAGGTAAACGCTATGGCAAACGTTGGGTTGTAAAAGATGTCTCATTCTCGGTTGAACAAGGACAAGTGGTTGGATTGTTAGGGCCTAATGGTGCGGGTAAGACAACCAGTTTTTATATGGTAGTAGGACTGGTGAACATGGATAGAGGCCGTGTAACGCTAGGAAAAATGGACTTGTCTAAATATGCGATGCATGAGCGCGCTCGTGCAGGTATTGGCTATTTGCCGCAAGAGGCGTCTATCTTTCGTAAATTATCTATCGAAGATAATATCTTAGCTATTTTACAAACTCGTAAAGAGTTAAGCAAAAATGAGCAACAGCAAGAACTTGAAAAATTAATTGGTGAGTTTCATTTAGAGCATGTACGCAAATCTTTGGGTATGAGTGTATCTGGTGGTGAGCGCCGTCGCTGCGAAATTGCTCGTGCATTAGCGGCTGATCCAAAGTTTATCTTGTTGGACGAGCCTTTTGCTGGTGTTGACCCAATCTCAGTGGGTGATATTAAAGATGTGATTTTAACACTCAAAAACCGCGGAATAGGGGTGTTGATTACCGATCACAATGTTCGAGATACCCTAGCAATCTGCGAAAAAGCTTATATCGTCTCAGAAGGTGCGATTATCGCAGAAGGCAGTTCTTCTGAAGTTTTAGAAAACGATTTAGTCAAATCTGTCTATCTAGGTAAAGACTTCCAAGTATAAAAGTAGTCCATGCGTCTACGGTTTCGTCACTAATGCTAGAATAAGCGTCATTTTTATAAATACCTATTTCGTTATTGCTCTTTTTTAGGCTTTTATAAAACTTTATCTTCTGTATTTCTATAGAGCAATATATGCCGTATTAATGGCCAGTTTGCCTCATGAAACCTTCAAGTCAGCACTGACAGCAGTGTCAAAGTATTCTATTTGTACTCTTAACTGATCACCTTAATAAGGCTTATATGCTATGGCAAAAAGTAAAAGCAGTTATGTCTGTCAGCATTGCGGTGCTCATTTCGGTAAATGGGCAGGGCAATGTGCAGATTGTGGAGAATGGAACAGCTTGGTTGAAGCCCCAAATGTTAGCATGCCACATCATAATAAAAGCTCGACTAAGCCAGCTGCAAATCGAGCAGCGTCTCGTGTATCAAGTAGTTCTCCAACGGGTAACTATTCTGGTACGCATAGTGCAGTCATGCCACTTAATGCAGTTAGTGTGACATTAGATACGCGCTTACCAACAGGTATTAGTGAGTTTGATCGAGTACTTGGTGGTGGCTTGGTTGCGGGCTCTGTGGTACTGATAGGGGGCGATCCTGGTATTGGTAAGTCAACCATTCTATTGCAAACTGCGACAAATATGGCGCGTGCGGAGTCATTGGCTGGTAGCGCACTTTATGTGACAGGTGAAGAATCGCTTGCACAAGTAGCTATGCGTGCCAAGCGTCTAGATTTACCAGCAGATAGATTGCGTGTGCTTGCGGAGACCAATGTAGAAACAATCTGTGCCGCATTGACACAAGAGCAGCCAGCCATTGCTATTATTGACTCCATTCAAACTATCTATACCGATGCTATCAATTCGGCACCTGGAGGCGTCAGTCAGATTCGTGAGTCAGCCGCTATTTTGACTCGTTATGCTAAGCAAACTGGCACAGCGTTATTTTTAGTGGGGCATGTAACTAAGGAAGGTACGCTCGCAGGGCCTCGTGTGCTTGAACATATGGTTGATACCGTTTTGTATTTTGAAGGTCAGTCTGATTCGCGTTTTCGCATGATACGTGCGGTAAAAAATCGTTTTGGAGCAGTTAACGAACTTGGTATTTTCGGTATGACCGACATGGGCCTTAAAGAAGTTGCCAACCCCTCAGCGATATTTTTGAGTCGTTATGACAAGCCTGTGGCTGGATCTGTGGTTATGGTGAGCCGTGAAGGTACTAGACCGCTGTTAGTGGAAGTACAAGCCTTAGTCGATGACTCCCAAGGCTCGCCTAGGCGGATGGCCTTGGGGTTAGACTTTCAGCGTCTGTCGATGCTGTTAGCCGTCATGCATCGTCATGGTGGTATTCATACTAGTGGGCAAGATGTATATGTCAATGTCGTCGGTGGTGTAAAAGTTATAGAGACAGGGTCTGATTTGGCAGTATTGTTGGCTTGCGCATCAAGCATTAAGGAACGAGCATTACCTTCTTCATTAGCAGTATTTGGTGAGGTGGGACTGTCTGGCGAAATTCGTCCTGTACCCAATGGTCAAGAGCGTCTCAAAGAAGCGATGAAACATGGCTTTAAGCATGCCATCATTCCCAAAGCCAACGCTCCGGCAAAGGATGCTCCTCAATTTAAGGGTATCAATGTCATCGCTGTTGAGCGTCTTGATGATGCTATTGAAAGTGCGTTTGAATTATAGCCCTGTTGGTATAACATAATACAGGCAGTAAACTAGAAAATAAAAAGCGCCTAACTTATAAATAGTTAGACGCTTTTTATTATTTAATATAGGCAAATGAGGGGTTCTAAAATATTATGGTCCTGCAACTCGCTCGATAGAAACGTTGCCAACGCCTTTATTTGTAATACCCAGTTGCTTAGCAGCGGCATACGACAAGTCTAATACACGGTTAGCATGGAAGGGCCCGCGGTCATTTACCTTAACGACGACAGTTTTACCATTGGTATTGTTGGTTACTTTTACATAGCAGTTCAATGGTAATGAACGATGGGCAGCTGTTAAAGCATTCATATCAAACGTTTCGCCACTCGCTGTTTTGCGTCCATGAAACTTACGACCATACCAAGAAGCTAGGCCGGTCTGTTTGAACTTGCTAACGGAATTAGAGGCAACGGCTGTTAGACGCTCTAATACATCTTCATCATTGGTTACTTGAGCCGTATCAACGGCTAGTAATGAGCTACTAAGCGCCAATGAAGTAGGTTGGCGTGCTGATTTAACTAGGTTTGATGCACCGTCATGTTGGCGGCTGAGCTCACTAAGGACGCGGTCAATATGGGAGGCGTTATCTTGTGAAATCATCGCAAGGGATGTGTTTGTTTCTACAGCGTTTGCATTAGTGATCACTGCAGAGCCAGCAAACAGTACTGCTGACATGGTAAATAAACCAGATACACGCTTATTCATAGATACCTCTATAGCTTATACATTAAAATCTAACTCTGATCATATTAGATTGCGTGTGAAAATATCAGATTGACCTGACTGTGTCGCATGTTTTAAAGCCTTATTATCAATTTGATCTTATATCACCATTGATACCAGACAAGACTTTTATAGATTTTAATACAGAGTGATTTTTCTATTATCATAAGTGATCGACTGTAACGTGACGGTAGATGCTTATGATAGGCTCAAATGATAGTCAAGAATATTGGTAAAGCACATCATCTAAATATGTAAATTTAGTACTAGGGCACGCCCCAAACTTATAAACTATCAATGGTTTTCAGTACGACTTTGTGGTCAAACCGTTAATTAAGTAATTTATTTGAAAGCTCTAAATCTATAATCCACCGATTATACGGACTAGCTATAACCAGAATATAATTGGGTGAAAGTTTTTTTAGTAGCTATGTACAGATTTTGTATCAAAGTACATTTAATTGAGATTAACGCAATTGTTTATAAAAAACAAGGGTTAAAACCTATCAGTAATAATTATCAAATATAGATTTTAGTAGGGAGCTTTAAAGAGTTGTTATTTTTATTTTATTAAAATCAACAACTTGTGCTGCCTGAATATATGACTACGAGTGCTTTTTATAGCAGTATAGATATCGCATCATTAAAATAATTAAATATGGGAAGTCATTAAGTTT
>NZ_JBQSXG010000131.1:0-8281 GCF_052378005.1 Psychrobacter sp. AOP31-B2-9 | reverse complement strand
CATAGAAAAAATAGGGACTTTTAGTTTATTATTACAATGATATACAAATCATTCTATTCCAGTTTTCTGACAAAAACTACTGTAATAAGCAAATATCGCTTTTTTTAAAATGACTGCATAGTTATTCAAATAGCTACCTAAAAACTGTCTATAATGATTTGTAATTTACTCAATTAGAGGCAGACCATGACAACACAGACCGCGTTAGTATTAGGAGCAAATACCGTTATCACGCAATCTTATTGTTCGGTGGCTTTTTCTACAAAAAACAACCTTAAATTTGGAGAGCATATTGGATTAATATGGCTGCCTTTAGATGAACACCGTAAAGCGGCTTGTAGTCCTGCTTACCTTCACGAACCTAAAGACTGGGCTAAACTAAACAATGCTGATAATCAAAATATTTGGCAATTAGATTTATCCAGTTTGTTTGATACACAAGGCGTTAGCTTTTTGCAATTGATTGCCTATACCTATCAAGAAACAAGTCTAAACCTACCAACAGTTGAACTGACTGATATCAGTCTAATACTGAATGAAGGTTCCATCACTTATGATTTCACAGCCAACGAGCGCCATACAAAAGCAGCGATTGTATTAGAGATATATCGACGCAATGATCAGTTTAAATGTCGGGCGCTGGGTGAAAGCTCTTCTCAAGGCTTGGCAAGCTTAGAGCATAGAGTACAAATCAGCCTTGATACCCGCCCGCCAGATACACATGCGCTCATTCAGGCAGCTCAGCAGCAGCAGCGAACTCAGCCGAATAATGAGACACGAACACCGCGTCAAGTACAAGCTGGTGAAACATGGACTGGTACGGCATTTGCCATTGACCCATATCACCTCTTAACTTGCTATCATGTAATTGAGTCGGCGGCTATGATTGGCATACGACAGCAGGGACAGCCAGACCGTGAAGCGCAAGTGGTACTCAGTGATATCGGTAGCGATTCAGCGATTATTAAAGTGAGTGAACCTTTAACTAGCTATTTGCCGCTCGCACAACAATGTAGTGATAATTTGGGTGAGACTATCACTACGTTGGGGTTCCCGCTGTCAGGACTTAGTAGTCAATTGCAAGTAACACAAGGCTGTATCTCTAGTTTGACAGGGTTTGGCGATGATATTCGCTATATGCAATTTACTGCGCCCATTCAACCTGGCTCTAGCGGCAGCCCTCTACTACTACCTACTGGCGAAGTCGTTGGCATGGTAACATCAAGTCTCGTTCATGAGCATGCGCAAAATATGAACTATGCAGTGAAATTTCAGTTGCTATCTGCGTTACTCGCAAGCGCAGGTATTGAGTTAGATAACTTGTCAGACTCATCGCTTAATAAGTTGCTACCGCTAACCACACCACAATTGAGCAAAAATAGCCGCGGGGCATTATGGTTGGTTGGATGTCAGGGCTAAAAAACATCAAGATAATCAAAAAACAAGAAGAACCAATTAAAGAAAGTGTGTTAAGGAATATAAATGTCAGTTAAGCTCAGAAGTATCGCTGTACTCATAGATGCAGATAACGCATCGGCGAAAAATATCGGCCAGATATTAAAAGAAATAGAGAAAATCGGTCATATTACTTGTAAAAAAATCTATGGTGATTGGGGAAACGCTCATATTCAAAGTTGGCAAGAAGCCCTACTCAAATATGCCATCGATCCCATGCAGCAATTTGCCTATGTAAAAGGCAAAAATGCGACTGACATTGGTATGGTCATTGAAGCAATGGATCTGCTGCACAGTGGTGTTTATGACGGGTTCTGTCTAATCTCGAGTGATAGCGACTTTACTTCATTAGCACTACGTATTCGCAAAAACCATGTAAAAGTTTTTGGCTTTGGCAAGCGCAATACCGTCAGTGCTTTTTCACAGGCCTGTGATACCTTCTTTTATGTAGAAGATTTATTGAAACAACACACTGTAAGTCAAAACAATCTCTCGTCTAACAAAACATCTAAGAGTTCATCAAAACCATGGACCACTAAACAGCTGCAGACACAAACCCACTTGATTAGCGCACTAAACAAAATCATTCAAGACAACCCCAATGACCATAATGGTTGGTCAAATCTATCTCATATTGCCAGTCAAATTAGCCAAAACTACGACAATATTAAACTCGATAAATATGGCTATGCAAAATTTTCTGATTTAATTATTGCTCTACGTTTATACGATATAAGACGACAGTCTAATGGCATGTGGGCAAAGCTAAAGACACAAAAAAACGCTACAACTATTAATAAGAAACCCCTAGCACCGATGTCTGCTGGTAAATCAATGGCTACTAAACCTAGCTTAAACCTATTCCCTGCAGTCCCTATCATCGTAAAAATAACGACAGCTCCTACTGTTGACGCTGTCTTATTTAGAGTCAATGAAAAAACTAAAGTCCGTGGTGATGAGGATATGATATTTTATGGACAGACACATAGTGAAGATGGCACCATCGAGCTAGATCAGCAGCTCGATGAGGATATCTCAATATCTGAATTCAGTTGTGATTTGGGCGCTCAACCCTCTACTATCGAGCAACTGAATATTATATTATCAAGTGAGCTTGAAAGCTTAACTACTGATACAAATCAAGCACTTATTGAATTAAGCATCAGCGATAAGCAAAAAGACACTTTATTATTTTCTGGTGAGTTTGATATTCAAAACAAATCAGGAAAAAGCTTACTGTTATTCACATTGAATCGAAGCAATGATCAATGGCAGTTTTCACCAAAACATCAGAATATAGATGGCGACCTACGTTATCTTTGCGAAAAATATGGAATAGAACTCAGTGATGACTAGCAATAAATATAATGTAATACCTAATGATGTGTACGAACGTAGCATCAACCTACCCCGCGGCACGCTTGATCTAACTTATCAGATGAATGATGTATCAGGAAGCAACACGACTTATCAATTAGAAGACTTACTTGGGTTTGCCCAACGTATTAACCCAAAACGTGCGTTTTTATTTGTCTCAAAAGTCTTAGGTCGGCATATCCCAGTAGCACCTAATAGCATGCGTAGTGCTTTCACCGACTTGGCAAACTTAGTACCTAGCGATTTACCTAAGCCCATTCTAGTTGTTGGCATGGCAGAGACTGCCGTTGGGCTATCGGCAGGTGTGCATCAAGCATTGCAAATGCGTTATCCTAATGCTTTATTATTGAACTCTACCCGTCATGCGCAGCACAATGATGATAATAGTGAAACGTTACTCACCACTTTTAGTGAAGACCACAGTCATGCCAGCCAGCATTTGATTTATCAAAGTGCAGATCAAGCGACACAAGAACAATTACTCTCTAGTAAGACCCTCATTATGGTCGATGATGAAGCCTCAACAGGCAACACCTGCGTGAACGTTGTCACCGCTCTACGTAATGCTGGGCTGAGTCAATTAAAACAGGTCCACCTAACCACGCTAGTGGACTGGTCATTAGGACAAGTGGATACAGATGATACTATCGCTCAACGCTTACCTAATATTGACTTTCATCGTCATCACTTATTATCTGGTGATTGGAAATGGACGGATGCGCCCAACCCTAAGCCCATTACCATGCCATCAGTTGATACCACTGACGCTGGTAGTCAATCGCTAGGCAACACTGGCAATTGGGGACGTTTCCCGACTCTTGACAGCACAGACGGGTTTGATCGTTATTTGGCTAGATTTAAAACAGCCTTTACCAGTTTTAGCGGACAGACACAGTTTAATAAAGAACAATTGCCACAGCGAATTTTGGTGTTAGGTAGCAATGAGTTTGTGTGGCTGCCATTTTTATTGGCAGAATGGATAGAAGCCCAATTTCAAGACTCTGAAACAACAGCCATAGTGAACTTCAGCGCTTTGACACGCTCACCCATTGCTTTGGGCGGTGCGATTGCTACCATGTTGAGTTTTAGCGACAATTACGGACTTGGAATGACCAACTTTGCCTACAATGTTGAGCCTAGCGACTGGGATTTGATTATATTGTGCGTAGAAACATCGACTGATAGTGTCGATGACATGTGGCAAAGTTTGCATAATGTGTTGGTGGTGGGCTCCGATATAAAAGTTATCTGAAATATTGGTCGATATCAAAACCACTGTTAATCTGGCGTGTGTCCTCCAGTCCTTCAACTTTCGTCTAAAGAGTCTAAAATATTTAAACACCTAAGGTGTGTTTGATCCTTTAGCCATGGTAGTCCCTATTTGTGAATATCAAACACGCCCTAGCTAATATTTCAATATTGTCAGTATTGCTTTACTGATTTGATGACAATTTAAATCTTTTTATTAGCATCTTTAGGATGCGGACACACCCTAATCAGATTATAGTTGTAGCCATGACAATAAACATGAAATGCAAATAATAAATATTATCATTATTATTTACATACAAGTGAATATTAACTAGGGCGTGTCCTCATTTTAAAAATGGTGATAAAAATGAGATAAATTGCCGTCAAACAAGGAAAATAGAGCAGATAATATCGAGATATTAGTCAGCTATTTGACGCCGTTTGGCAAGATTTAGCTATTTTTAACCCATTTAGATAACTATCGATTGAATTGAGGACATGCCCTAATTATAACCTTTATATGTACTACCAAAAGCACCTTTTTTAGTCTGAAAAACATTTATTTCTTAACCAACTCTACTGTACAGCGTTTTTATCTTAAAAAGAACACAGGCCCAAAAAAAGCTATTCTTGACACCCTAAACAATATGAAAAAACAATATAAACAAACTCTCTAAGAATTAGAGAAAAATATAAAATTACGACTTAAGTATTTAATGAAAATTTCATATTAATCACTGTCAAACAACAGCCAGTATTATTATGAATTTTTATATTTGATTTGAAGAATTAACAGCTATTTTATAAAGATATTTAATTGATTAAAAATACTTAAATAATAGTAAAGCTAAACCCATCTTACATACAAATAAAAGCACCCTAATATAGAGACTGTTATGAATTCTAATCACAAAGGGAAAATGCCATTTTTTCAATCAAGTTTAGATATTACTAAACCTTATGCGCTTATGGATTTAGACGACACCCTTTTTCAAACCCAGCGTAAAATTGATGCATGGGAGTTACCAACCACCGAACCTGATAGTTTGGTTTGTGCTACCGTAAACAAACAAGGTGAACCATTAAGCATGATGAGCCAGCGTCAATCAGTTTTTTTTAATTGGCTGCTCGTTAGTACCGAGCTCATCGTAGTCACTGCCCGTGATCGGCATGAAATCAAGCGTGTTAAGCTACCGTTTGATAGTTGGCAAGTACTGACACATGGTGCCGTTATTTTAAGCCCTGAAGGTTACTTATTGAGCACTTGGCAACAGCACATGTATGAACAGCTTGCACCATTGCAAAATAAATTGAATCAGCTGAGCCAAGTCTTTACCAATTACAGCAAAAATGATGGTAGTCAACTCGTATTTACACCACATATCGACAGTTTTCATAATGGTTCTGTCAATGAAGAGTTGATCATTTATTTGGCTATTAAGCACGCGCAAAAAGACCACCAAGCACTAATAGAGTTAGCTAATACACTACCTACGTTAATACGTAATTTTGATCAAGATTTTTATGTGCATGTAAATGCTAATAACCTAGCAATACTACCGCATGCAGTTCATAAGCATCATGCAGTACAATTCTTACTAGACAATCATTTAGACAGTCAGCGACCCAGTTTTGGCTTTGGTGATAGTTTGGCTGATTTGCCATTTTTACAGTTGCTTGACTGGTATGGCATGCCCAATCACGGTCAATTACATGACAATCTGATATGAGAAAACAACCTCTATGACTAACCCTAATATAAAAAAACCAAATCATTACGGTTCAGGCAGCTACCTTGCCAGTGATGTCACGGTGCTACTCGATATCGTCGATAAAGAGGCTGTGGCGGATGTGCCCGTCAGTCAAAAAGAAGCACTTATCCAAAGTGGTCAGCGTCATTATTCCGATATGTTGACGTTAGAGAGTGCGCCCACAGCGATGCATGAGCAACTATATCGTCAAGCATTAGAGCAAGGCACAAATAGAACCGCCACTGACGTTGCGAATTTGGCTCATACATTACAAGACACTTTTAGGCAGACCGTTCATACTGAGCGCCCGTTAGTATTGGTCAGCTTAGTACGCGCAGGTTTGCCAATTGGAGTACTGTTACAACGCGCATTGTCAGATACTGAGAGTAGCTACTCGCTGCCAAGCGTGCATTATGGCATTAGCATCATTCGTGATCGTGGCCTTGATCCAGTAGCACTACAAATGATACTAGAGGCTTACCCAAATAGCCCTATCGTGTTTGTCGATGGCTGGACGGGCAAAGGCGCCATTTATCAAGAGCTTGCTAGTAGCCTCAAAGTGTTTAGCGACCATGACCATTCAAACTTTACCAATATTTTTCATCATGGTGCTAACGTCATTCCATTATTAACCTTAGCTGACCCAGCTGGTGTCGCTTGGCTCTCTGCTAGTGAAGAGGATTGGTTAATTCCATCAGGACTGCTAAACAGTACTGTATCGGGACTCATATCACGCAGCCTATATACCGATCCACAATTAGGATTACATCGCAGTGTTTTTTATGATAACTTGATAGAATCAGATCGTAGCTTGGCCTTTGTCGATCAAATCGATGCGGCACGTCGTGCACTGAACAAACCCTTACAATGTTTGCCACTCTACCCACAACCCCGCTACCAAACCGCTGACGTAATTAATACGATCGCAGCAGATTATGCTATTACCAATCGCAATCGTATAAAACCAACAATCGCAGAAGCAACCAGAGCCATATTACGCCGTGATCCTGAACGTATCTTACTGGCAACTGCCAAACATCCTGATACGATACTGCTCAGACATTTATGTGCACAGCGAGATATCGCTATCAGTGTATTAGGTGATAAAATACTGCCTTATCAAGCTATCACACTGATCAAGCAACGCACCAAAGATAGCTAGCACATGTTCAACATTTATAGCCATTCCATTATAAGATTATTACAGCGTCTCGCTTGAAGTATTGGATATACGTCTACACTCGGTTGCCTAGTACTACTTTTGAATTGAATCGACTATACCAATAAGCACTTATAAACAGACGCTTATAAATAGACATTGCTGTTAAGTAACGATCTTTGAGTCAACTCGCTTGATAATATATCCTGCTTTTTATAACCACTTATTTATCACTATTGATGATGCCAATTATGTCAGATACACCAAATTACGAGTCACATCTTTATCACCATAGCCAGTCTTATGCGCATTTATTTACTGAGCGTCATGCGATGGTTAAGCCGCACACCTATCACCCTTATCAACTTGGTGCCAGTCTCTATATGCCTGCCACTCGTCAAGATATATGGCAAGTCATCAAGCGTGATAAATTACCAACAATCAATAGTATTATTATTTGTTTAGAGGATGCTGTCAGCCATAGTGACGTCGATCTAGCACTTGAGCGCTTACAGTCGCTGCTCGATACATGGGCCATGCATGTCGATACCATCCATAACCCATCGAGAAAAACGGATCTCAAAACGCAACATCCGACTCGACCATTGGTATTTATACGTCCACGCAATCCGATGATGCTACAGCAGCTGGCGGACTATGCTCATATTGAGCTAATTGATGGTTTCGTCATGCCAAAAGTTGATATGTACAGCTTATCCAACTGGCGTATGGCCTGCCAGAACCTCAGCACCGATCAATTATTGATGCCTACGCTTGAAACTGCCGCATTATTCAATCCACACCACAATCAAGAACTCGCCATCGGCTTTAAAGAAGCCTTTAGTCAACCCATACTTGCCCTGCGTATCGGTGGCAATGATTTGTTTGCAGCGCTACGTCTCAGGCGTCCTAAACACAGCATTGTCTATGACACACCCATCGGCACCCTAGCCTATCAGCTACTTGGCTGTTTTGTGCCACATGGCTTTTATCTAACCGCGCCCGTGTTTGAATACTTAGATCAGCCAACGCTGTTTATGCAAGAGCTGACCCGTGATGTAAGCTTAGGGCTGGTCGGAAAAACCGTTATTCACCCGAGCCAAATCGCCTTGGTACAGCAGGCCTATTGTGTGCCACTAAGCATTTTAGATGAGGCACAAGCGATACTTCATAGCGAGGCCAAAGCCGTATTTAAATACAACAACACCATGCTAGAGCCGGCCACGCATCGTGCTTGGGCAACGGAAATAGTGGATCGAGCAAAAGTGTTTGGGATTCTTGATGATAG
>NZ_JBQSXG010000130.1:0-8298 GCF_052378005.1 Psychrobacter sp. AOP31-B2-9 | reverse complement strand
AAGCTAGTAAATTTGGTCATTATTGGGAATATAACATGTCATTATCAACACCTTCTTATAAGCTTAATAAGTTTGCTCTATTCAGTGCCATGACTGCCGCACTAGTGATAACCTCTGGCTGTCAGTCATTAAAAACGGCCAATGCGACCAATCAGTCAATGACTACTGTACAAAACCAACCTCAAAAACTTGAAAGTTTTAATATCACTGGCAAAATCGGTGTTACAACGCCCGCTAATGACACCACAGGCGCTCAAGGTGGTAGTGCATTTTATGCTTGGGGTCAGCAAGACGATCGCTTTGCTATCGAACTGATTGGCGCCTTGGGTATTGGCAAAACCAACATCGAATATAATGGTCAAACGGCCACCTTAGTGAGTGAAAAAACAGGCACATTAACCGCTGATGATCCTGAAGAGTTATTGAAAAAAGCCACTGGCTGGCAAGCACCTATCTCGCAAATGCCTTATTGGATATCAGGTAATCCTGCACCTTCAGACAGCGCACCAGAGATGGATGACCAAAACCGCTTGATAAGCTCAGTGAATGGTGATTGGAGTGCCAGCTTTACTTACAAAGGCTCTGACAAGCTACCAAGCAAAATCAGCGCTGTGCAGCCTCAAGGCAATAAAGTAGTGATGACGATTAATCATTAACCATCAATTAAATATTACTGCCCAAATAATCGCTGCTCATTAAGATAGCCATTTATGACTGAGTATATATCTATGCCGCATGCCGCTACTATCACTCGCTTATCGCCGGCAAAAATCAACCTGTTTTTGCATATTACTGGCAAGCGCACCGATGGCTATCATAATTTACAAACGGTATTTCGCCTACTCGATTGGGGCGATTATTTGCACTTTTCAGTAGACAATAAAGTCGTTGTTGATACCAGTAATAATGCGTTAGACACTACAAGGCTTTGTCATCAGCTAGTCACACTGACTGGCGCGGAATCGATAACGAAAAGCATAGAAGATAATCTCATCTTTAAAGCAGCACATGCATTGCTAGCGTCTGCCATACAATTCAAGACGCTACCCCAACAGCTGCCATTAGTACAAATTAATGTGGACAAGCATTTACCGATGGGTGCTGGTCTAGGCGGTGGCTCATCCAATGCCGCTACTACTTTACTGGTATTAAATGAGATTTGGCAGCTTAACTTTAACAAAAATGAACTAATAAAAATTGCTGCTACGATTGGCGCGGATGTACCAATATTTATCTTTGGGCAAGATGCGATTGCGATGGGTATTGGTGAGGAACTGACCGCCATTGACCTTCCCGACCAACAGTATTTAATCTTAACGCCTGATGCACACGTCAATACTGCTAAGCTGTTTGCCCATCCTAAACTGCAACGAAATATTGCCACACTACTTCCTGAAACCATCACAAATCAGTCCAATGATTATGTGCAAACGCTCAGCGCGCCATATCACAGTGTTTTCACACCGGTAGTTACGAGCCTCGCGCCTGCTGTTGAAAAGGCTTTACGTTATTTACAAGAATTAGAGGTTCAAGCAATGGGCACAGCACGAATGACTGGCTCTGGTAGCGCGGTATTTTTACCGTTAGATGCGAGTGTAACTACTGACAAAGCACTTTTAGCAAAGTGGATTGAAGATGCGCCTTGTGTAGGTTGTGTAGTAAGAAGTTTGTAGAATAATCTTCGGCACTTACCTAATAAAAATACAACATCCTTTATAAGTTACGAATAAAAGGCGCAAAAGACTTGCAAAATCTAAAAATCTAATTATAATAGGTCGCCACAATAGGGGTATAGCCAAGTTGGTAAGGCATCAGGTTTTGATCCTGACATCCGTTGGTTCGAGTCCAGCTACCCCTGCCATTTTTAAGTTCCAAGTGTTTGATATGCACCTAAAATAAGTGAATTATAAAACGTCACTTATTTTATTGTCATTGACAACGCCATCCCAGTTTCGGTATAGTTCGCAATGAACACCGCTAGGGAAAAGTTATGTTTTAGACAGTTTATCTGTTTTTCATATAACTGATAGGTCGTTACGCTATTCTAAAAATAACTATTTATAAGTTATAGTTAGGTATTAGACGTATACAATCTAGACATTACAGGGGTATAGCCAAGTTGGTAAGGCATCAGGTTTTGATCCTGACATCCGTTGGTTCGAGTCCAGCTACCCCTGCCATTTTTACTGTAATAGTAGTCTTCAATTATTTTCACCACTCTTTTCTTAATTTGAGCAGTTTGACACTGCTTAGCGGTCGCTGCTTGAGTAATCAATAGGACTTCTGTCATGCCTTATTTGGCGATTTTTACGGGTAATGCCCACCCTGAATTAGCGAAAACCGTAGCCGACCATCTCCATATACCTCTTGGTAAAGCTGACATCACGCGTTTTTCTGATGGCGAAATTGCCGTGGAAATCAAAGAACACGTGCGCGGTAAAGACGTGTTTATCATGCAGCCTACTTGTGCACCGACCAATGACAATCTAATGGAAATCATGATGATGGCTGACGCCTTGCGTCGCTCTAGTGCTGGCCGCATCACAGCTGTTATGCCTTACTTTGGTTACGCTCGTCAAGATCGTCGTCCACGTTCAGCTCGTGTACCTATCTCTGCTAAAGTCGTCGCTGACATGCTAAATATCGTTAGTATCGATCGCGTGATGACGGTTGATTTGCACTCAGACCAGATTCAAGGCTTCTTTGATATTCCTGTAGACAACATCTATGGCACGCCTGTACTACTAAACGACCTACAAAAGCAAGATTATGACAACATCATGGTAGTCTCACCTGACGTTGGCGGTGTGGTTCGTGCACGTGCAATGGCTAAGCAGTTGGGTGATACCGACATGGCGATTATCGATAAGCGCCGTGCTCGTGCCAATGAGTCACAAGTCATGCATATCATCGGTGACGTTCGTGACCGTGATTGTGTGATTGTTGATGATATGGCTGATACTGCAGGAACACTATGCAAAGCTGCCGAAGCATTGAAGGCAAATGGTGCTCGTCGTGTCTTAGCATATGTCACCCACCCTGTCCTATCAGGTAATGCGCTAAAAAATATTGGCGAGTCTGCACTTGATGAGTTGGTTGTTACCGATACGATTCCATTGTCTGACGCCGCAAAAGCGTGTAGTAAGATTCGCCAAGTAAGTATCGCTCCGATGCTCGCAGAAAGCTTACGCCGTATCAATAACGAAGAATCTATTAGCGCAATGTTTGACGACTAATATTTAAACCATTGGCATTGCTTATTTTTAACAGCAATGCTCGTCGTAAAATATTTAAATACTAAAAAACAGCGTCAAGTATCATTACTTGGCGCTGTTTTTTTGTGCGCGCCTTTTGCGTAGGTCTTTATTATTACTACAAAATCACGTATAATGCGCGCCTGTGCTAACCGTTTGATTGATTCAATCAGGTCGGCATTATTAAAAGTGCTGATCATGCTTGAAAATAACGACTACCACGATGACCATCATCATGAGAGTTTCTATTATAAGCAAATGGCTAAGCGTAAGTATCGTGAGCTTTGCTTACCATGCTAAATCACGCATAGCTATCATCACGTATTAGTGGATTGGTCGCAAATCCACTTTTTTATGACCAGACACTTCATCATTCTTTTTATAGGATTATATCCATGAGCATTAACCATTTTGAGCTAAACGCAGTTGATCGTTCTGCTGAACAACAAGGTAAAGGTGCGAGCCGCCGCCTACGTAAGCAGAACCTAGTTCCTGCTATTATCTATGGTGGCAATGAAGAGCCAACATCAATCTCTATCAAAATTAACGAGTTGGTAAAAGCACTTGAATTCGAAGCATTTTTCTCACACGTTTTGACCATCAATGTTGACGGCGTAGAGCATCAAGCTGTTATCAAAGACTTACAACGTCACCCTGCTAAAGGCTTCCCAATGCATGCTGATTTCCAGCGCATTGTAAAAGGTCAGAAAATCCACATGAATGTTCCTGTGCATTTCACTGGTCGTGAAGAAGCTCCAGGTACTAAAGCTTCTGGTGTTCTATCAACACTAGTATCTGATATCGAAATCGTTTGCCTACCATCACTACTACCTGAATATATCACAGTAGACGTATCTGGTATGGAAATCGGTGATTTGTTACGTTTATCAGACATCAAACTTCCTGAAGGCGTTGTCATTCATGAGCTTGAGTTAGAGGACGGCCATGACCGTACTATCGTCAACATGCAGCCACCAACAGTGGAAGAAGTTGATACAGATGCTGAAGAAGTTGATGCAGCTGATGTACCTGCTAGTGCGCAAGGTGAAGCTGAAGATAACAAAGACGGCGAATAACAACCGACTATTAGGTAGCAGTCTTGTACTTGTTACTTAATAACAGGTTGATTTAGTCAAAAAACAGCAGGCGATGAATATCTCCTGCTGTTTTTGTAAGTAAGATTTGGGCATAATATAAACCTTACATATTCAACACTTATATATTCAAAAATTACCACTCATTTATTAAATTCAAGCAGGGTATTTTTATGGCCATAAAACTTATTGTCGGTCTTGGTAATCCTGGTCAGCAGTATATGTTTACACGTCATAATGCAGGATTTTGGTTTGTCCATCATTTGGCTCAACAGTTTAATATCACCCTCTCTCCTGATAAGAAATTCCATGGCGTAACAGGACGCGGACAAATCCACGGGCATGATGTTCGTCTATTGATGCCGCTCACGTTCATGAATAAGTCTGGCGAATCAGTGGTACCAATGGTAAATTTCTATGGTATCCAAAATGATGAATTGCTTATCGCCCATGATGAGCTAGATATTCCAGCTGGTAGTATTAAACTTAAAACCAATGGCGGACATGGTGGTCACAATGGCTTACGTGATATCACGCCGCATATCGGTAATGACTTTCATCGCCTGCGCGTAGGAATTGGTCACCCTGGACACAAATCTAAAGTGAGCGGCCATGTCCTGTCCAAAGCCGCTCCAGATGAGCAAATTGCCATTGATAGCGCTTTGACAGCTGCTTTTGAAGCGCTACCATTATTGTTAGACGGTGACATCGAAAAGGCCCGCTCGCAAATAAATGGCTTTAAACTGCCTGAATAATAGGATAGCTCAAAGATAAGTGCCTTTTATTTTAGCCAGTTAATCCCCATTAACTCTTTGATTTAGTTAATATCAGTTACGCTGAGGAAGCAACCTATGCAACTTACTATGCTTAAATGCAAATTACACCGTGCTCGTGTTACCCATGCTGAACTACACTATGAGGGCTCATGCGGTATCGATGGTGATTTATTAGATCTTGCTGGGCTACGCGAAAATGAGTCTATCGACATCTACAACGTAACCAATGGCAAACGCTTTCGTACCTATGCTATCCGTGCAGAAGCTGGCTCTGGTATTATCTCGTTAAATGGCGCTGCAGCCCATATGGCAGATTTGGGCGATATCGTTATCATCTGTGCATATGCTCAGTTTGAAGAAGCAGAAGCCGAAACTTATAAGCCAAAACTGGTTTATTGTAACGAAGACAATACGGTTAAAGACACTGCAAATATTATCCCAGTACAAGTAGCTTAATCATCATTTGCGGTGCGATTACGCTTGATTATGAGCTTTCTTGTATCACTAGCAGTCAGTGATCGGCATTAAAGTATTCAAAAGCTGAATCTACATTGGGTTCGGCTTTTTTTACATTTATCCATCTAGGGCGAGCTAAACAAAGTTGACAGCACGAATCATCGCTTTATCTTGGATAACAAGATAATAAAAAAGGAAAATTACTAATGTGGTTGGCAGTCATTGCAGTACTGGTCGGTTTAGGGATTTTGGTTTGGAGCGCTGATGTATTTATTGATGGTGCAACAGCACTAGCAAAAAAATTCAATGCACCAAGTTTTTTGATTGGTGTGATCATTTTAGGCTTAGGCACGTCTGCGCCTGAAATGGTCGTGTCCGTATTAGCAGCATTAAACGGTAATCCTGAGCTAGCATTGGGGAACGCCTACGGCTCTAATATCATCAATATTGCTTTAGTGTTGGGTGCAACCGTACTCATCAGCCCTATTATCATCCATAAGGGCATTATAAAGCGAGATCTACCGATACTGCTATTGATTACCGCTTTGGCTGCTTGGCAGCTGCGTGATGGTCGATTAGACCTAACCGATGGGCTAATGTTGTTGGCAATGTTGGTTGTTGTTTTGGGTATTCAAATTGTGCTCAGTTTGCGCGAAGGTAACTCAGAAAATAAAGAGGATAGCGTAGAAAGCGCAAGTAATGCAGAGCTCATGCACACCAGCTTAATACGTGGTTTGGGCAGTTTGTTTGTTGGCTTATCAATGTTAGTAGCAAGCTCACAAGCCATCGTCTGGGGTGCCGTTGAGCTTGCAACGCTTTGGGGGTTGAGCGAGCTAGTGATTGGGTTAACCATTGTCGCAGTTGGCACATCGCTACCGGAGTTAGTCGCGAGCTTGTCAGCAGCACGTAAAGGTGAGCATGATATGGCCTTGGGCAATATCATTGGCTCTAATATATTCAACACATTGGGCGTTGTCGGTCTTGCAGCAATTATCGCTCCTATCACTGCCAATCCCATTATATTGTCTCGTGATATATTAACAATGGGAATAATCACCCTACTACTCGCCGTACTGTGCGTTTTTGCCTTTATCACCAAACGTCCATTCGGTCGAGCTTCTGGCATAATACTGATTATATTCTTTATCGGTTATACGCTATGGCTTATGCAAACCGTTAATATGTAACATTGACTGTTCACGCTGCTACAACAATGAAAAGAGATGCTAATTATTTTTCTTACGATTTTTAAAGCCCTTCCATAGCCCTTCATGTGCCACTTTTGGCATTTTTAGGGTAATGGTGTTGGATAGCATGTCCTGCACTGCTAAGCCGCGACGATTGAAAAAGCAAAATGCATAATTAAAAATAAAACCTAATAAAGCGCTGGTTAACAATATCTGACGTGAGCCACCAATCAAGCTACCAATAATGCCAAAAAGCAATGGCATTAAGCACGCGGCCAAAATACGTTTAAATGACTGTCCCCATGTTAATAAATAACCTGCGTTATTGACCGTTTTTAGACGCCAAGTTTGCATACCCAATGTCTGCCCACCACGACGCCAAAATATTCCATAAAATCCTACTAACGTCAGTACAAAAGACGGTGTCATAATAAGGTTTTGATACCATGTTGGTAACGATTCGGCTTGCGATGAGTCTACACCCGAATTCATCGTCATTAAGGTGCCAAGCACTACCAGTATAGTGCCTACCAAAAATAACAATGCCAAAATCAGCATGCCATCATAGAGGATAGCCACTACACGAGTCATTGGCTTAGCAATCGTAGGCTCTTCGTCAGACGTTTGCTGCGTAGAAGAATTACGTTGAGACTTTGATTTCGTGGTAGCTTTGGAGGTTCGTTTAGATAAACTTTTTGACATGGTACAAGCTCATAGCAAGCAATGAATAATAGCTCTATTGTACCGTAATTTACGACCGTATCGTATATTATCCTAGGGTGCTATCTCGCCAAAGGTAAAGTCATATGAGAGAGTCATCAAACATAAAATTCAGACATAAAAAAATCGCCAAATTGTCATAAGACAGGCGATTGATTTAATATTTTTTAGCTTAATAAAAGCTAGTATGCAAATGGTGCGCCTGGAGAGATTCGAACTCCCGACCCCTTAGTTCGTAGCCAAGTGCTCTATCCAACTGAGCTACAGGCGCGTATTTTGCACATCATTTACTGAATTATTAATAACAATTACAGCAAATTAGGTTGGTCATTATATAGATAATATCGCTTGTGTCAACATTTTTATGAATTAAATTCAAATTATTTTTGAACGAAATACTAAAAATATAATTAACGCTTATTTTTGCAATACTACTCTAACAACAACTGAATAAATGGCGGTGAAGGAGGGATTCGAACCCTCGATACGCTTACACGTATGGTTCCTTAGCAGGGAACTGGTTTCAGCCACTCACCCACTTCACCTAACGATTTAAGACACTTATCAAAATATTTTCAATAAAAACATTTCTTTAAACATAGTATCAATGCTAATGATACGTCTTATGTCGTGGGCGAGTATTATAACAAAGCCAAAATGAATTGCAAGCATTGTCTACAGTTTTAATGCAGCTTTTATCATAATTTTTTATTTATATGGCTTTATACTCTTTTTTACGACCAAAACACCAATAGTTACTGGTAAAAAATTCATATTTAAACCATGTAGAATGCTTTCTCATACATTTTTT
>NZ_JBQSXG010000129.1:0-8307 GCF_052378005.1 Psychrobacter sp. AOP31-B2-9 | reverse complement strand
AGTGGTAATAGCGGTAATCGTATAATAGAGCCACTATAGTATCAACTTGGCTGAGTATCACAGTGTGTGGTTGATACCCAGCTTTTTTGGTTTATCTTATTGCGAATTAAAGTGTGGCTACATGTTAAGATTTTTGGCAGTTAAATAGCACTTCTTCCTCTTCAATCGCCACATCACTGTCTAGTGTTTTATTGCGCAATGTTGCTTCGTCGCCATTTACTTGCCATATGATACCGTGAGTATCATCCAGTCCAATCTCACCTACATAGACTTGTGTATTGGCATCAGTGTTGCTATCTGAGGTAGCGACCAAATCGTAATCTAGACCATCGATGATTAAGTTTGCGGTGTGTGGTGTGCTGTCATCATGGTAAGACACACCAATAGTAGCAGTTGGCTCACAGGTAAACGGCGTGCCTGCACTGGCATGATCATGTCCTTCGTGATCGTGTCCTTCGTGATCGTGTCCTTCGTGATCGTGTCCTTCGTGATCGTGTCCTTCGTGATCGTGTCCTTCGTGATCGTGTCCTTCGTGATCGTGTCCTTCGTGATCGTGTTCTTCGTGATCGTGTTCTTCGTGATCGTGTTCTTCGTGATCATGTTCTTCGTGATCGTGTCCTTCGTGATCATGCTCTGCCGTTACTTCTTCAGATGCTGCTGTATCTGTACTAGGCTGACAGCCTAATAATGAGCCTGTCATGATACTTCCGATTAATGCAGCGCCTGCAAGTTTAGAGAATGATAGAGAGTCAGTCATATTATAAGTTCTCGAATAAGTGAAAATTAAGATATGTTATAATATAACAATAGACGGATAAAATAAAGCCGATGCTGGAGAATATCCAACATCGGCTTATTAGGAAACGCACTCAATGTAAATACTATCTACCGCTTAAATATTAAACATTAAAGCGGAAGTGCATGACGTCGCCATCTTGCACGATATAAGTTTTACCTTCTAGGCGTGATTTACCAGCGGCTGCTGCGCCTTTTTCACCGTTGTATTCGATAAAGTCATCATAAGCGATGACCTCAGCACGAATGAAACCGCGCTCAAAATCAGTATGAATCACACCAGCAGCTTGCGGGGCTGTAGCGCCAACAGCAACAGTCCATGCACGCACTTCTTTGACACCAGCGGTAAAGTAAGTCTGCATATCAAGCAAATCATAACCACCACGAATGACTTGATCTAGACCTGCTTCTTCCATATCCATTTCAGCCAAGAAGTCTTTTTTGTCTTCTTCGTCAAGCTGAGCAATCTCAGCTTCGATTTGGTTGCATAGTGCGATGACGATAGAGTCTTCACCAGTGGCATAGTCGCGCACTGCATCAAGGTATGGGTTGTTTTCAAAGCCATCTTCAGCGACGTTAGCGATATACATGGTTGGCTTTAGGGTGATTAGACCATAGCTTCTGATTAGTTTTTTCTCATCAGCGTCTAGGCCAGCAGCGCGAGCAGCTTTACCTTTTGCTAATAATGGCTCAATTTTTTTGAACACATCTAGCATGGCTGCAGCGTCTTTATCACCGCCTTTGGCTTTTTTGGTCAAGTTAAATACCGCACGCTCTACAGCTTCTAAATCTGCCAATGCCAGTTCGGTATTGATGGTTTCGATGTCATCAATTGGGCTGACGCGTCCATCAACGTGTACCACATTGTCATCATCAAAACAGCGTACGACGTGAGCAATCGCATCAGTCTCACGGATATTGGCTAGGAACTGGTTGCCCATGCCTTCGCCTTTTGATGCGCCTGCGACCAAGCCTGCGATATCGACAAACTCCATGGTCGTTGGCAGTACACGTTCAGGGATGACGATGTCAGCCAGTTTCTTTAGACGTGGATCTGGTACTGGCACGATACCCGTGTTGGGATCTTTGGTACAAAACGGGAAGTTTTCAGCGGCGATACCCGCTTTGGTCAAGGCGTTAAACAAGGTGGATTTACCCACGTTTGGTAGGCCAACGATGCCGCAATTAAAACCCATAGCATTCTCTCAATATAGTAATAAAATCAGTTGGTATAAAGATTGGTTAAATGATAAATCAAAATTGGGCACATTGTAGCAAATTTACCTGAATAGGGGTGAGGTTGTTGCGTTGTAGACTGATATTTAGCATCTGTTATTGCTAGTAATTTTGCCATTTTATCTATTATGGTAAGCTGTACTATAAAATGAGCAACTGATCTGATAGCAATATCAAAGGTTCATCCTTTGTAAAGGCGATTAACATAAACAAAAGGCCACTTCTTATAATGACGACCACAATTTTTAATACACGCCGCTATAGTTATCCGCAGAATTTTCTTGAAATGAAACCTAAGCTGGCTCAGCTTGAGCAGGCAATCAAAAAGCTAGAAGCAAATCTGATTGATACTGCTGAGGCGGCAAATATCAAATTATTAGATCAAAGATTGGATAGTGGTGCGGGGTTAGAGGTCGATTATGCCAGTGAGTTAAATCCAGATCAGCTAATGGCTGCAACGACTATCGAAGGCAAGGTGTTGGTCATCGCTGGTGCAGGTTCTGGTAAAACCAAAACACTCACTTATCGAACCAGCTATCTGTTAGAGAATGGGGTGTCGCCTAAAGATATCTTGCTACTCACCTTTACCCGAAAAGCGGCCAATGAAATTAAAAATCGTGCAAAGACGCTATTGACCAGCCGTTTGTCTGATGAGGATTTGGCTAAGGATAAGCTGCCAACTGATAAGTGGCTCAACGACATTGCTAGCGGCACTTTTCATTCATTTTGTAATATGCTGCTGCGCCAGTATTCAGGGCTGCTTGGTATTAATCCTCGATTTACGATTTTAGACACGGGTGATAGTGAAGATGCGATTGATCTAATTCATAAAGAAAAGAAGTATCCCACCCAAACCAAAAACCAAGCGTTTCCTCGTAAAAAGACCCTACAAAACATCTTTTCAACCTCTAGAAATAGACGCATTCATATCCGCGACTTGATAGAAGATAGTTACCCTGATATAGCTGTACATATTCCTATCATTGAGCAGCTGGCGGTTGACTTTCATGAGTATAAGCGAGCCAATCATCTTTATGACTTTGACGATATTATTAGCCAAGTGGTACGTCATCTAAAGACCAATGATAAATTTCGACAACTACTACAACGTCAGTACCGTTACGTGATGGTCGATGAATATCAAGACACCAATATTCCACAAAAAGAGCTGATAGATTTGATTTGTAAGCCTGAGTCTGTATCGCTCATGGTCGTTGGTGATGACAATCAGAGCATTTATGCCTTTCGCGGTGCCAATTATGAAAACATCTTGTTGTTTGGTGAGAGTTACCCCGATGCCAAGTTGATCAAGCTTGAGCAAAATTATCGTAGTACGCCTGCCGTTTTAGACTATATCAATGCCTTGTCAGCACAAATCACGCTAGGCTATCAAAAACAGCTGTACTCTGATGCATTAGTAACAGGAATCAAGCCGGTATTTAGTCGCTTGCGTGATGAGACCCGTGAGGCCAAATATATTGCTGATAAGATCATCAAGCTAAAATCAGAATTTGATTATGACGACTTTGCTGTATTGTGCCGAACGTCATTTCAGTCCAACTATGTCCAATTAGAATTTATGGAGCGTCATATTCCATTTATTGTCGTGGGTGGTATCAAGTTTATAGAAAGACGTCATATAAAAGACGTCTTGGCATTCGTAAAGATACTTTATAACCCCAATGACACGATCGCATGGCACCGTATTTTGACCTTGTTTAAGGGAGTAGGGTCAGTCACCGCGACGCGTTTGACCCAAGCAATTAATGCGGACAATAATTCGTTTGAGCCATTAACTACGGCAAAGTTTGCCAAAAAAAGCGAGCAGCTTGAGCCTTTGTATCATCTACTTACCAAAGCAGATCGGGCAAAATCTGTCAAAACAGTCATTGAGCAGATTCTGAAGTTTTATACGCCTATTCTAAAAACGATTGAGGAGAATTGGCGAGAGCGTAGTGAGGACTTCCGTGTACTCAAAAAACTGGCAACAGAATATAGCAGTCTTGATAGTTTCTTAGAAAACCTAGCACTTGATCCACCTAATGACTCAGTGGCGACGGCCAGTCAGTCTAAAACAAAGAATACCGACAAAGTCACTATCTCAACCATCCATAGCGCCAAAGGACTAGAGTGGCCAGTGGTGTTTGTCAATTCATTGGTTGATGGTATGACGCCGCATCATCGCTCGCTCGACGATTTTGAGGAATTAGAAGAAGAACGTAAGCTGTTTTATGTGGCCTGTAGTCGTGCTAAGTCTCAGCTTTATCTGACGGCACCTGATTACTTGTCTAGCTATTCAGGGTATTTTGACAAGCCGTCCCGCTTTATCGCCGAGCTATCTGCGAATGAGGTGACGATTAAGACCGCTAAAAAACCTAGAAAAGAAAGTGATGAGCCAGTGTGGTGGTGAGGTTTCGCAGATATAATCACCACCCATTGAGCTTTATATATTTAAGCGTCCGTCTCTGCTTGACTAGCTATACTGGCATCACTGTCACTGTCGAGTAAGGGCTCCTCAGTAGTAGTGACAACTCTGGATACAACATACGAGCTGCTATACGTAGCGTCCGTAGCGATTGGGTAAATCTCTAATCGCTCCAATTCTGCTAATAAGTCTTGAGTGACTTCCTCTTTGCGAGTGACAAAGGTAGAGGCAAAGCAGCGCCAAAATTTCCAGCCAGCACGCTCCAAAATCCGCTGGCGTTGCATATCGCTGTCCCACTTATCAGGCCCATGATATCTATCTCCATCACACTCGATGGCTAGGCTGTTGTCGTTTTCACCTTCGACCACCATATCGATTCGGTAAGCACCTGCTGTTACTTGTGGTACGACGCGATAGCCTTTTTCAATCAGAAGATCAAAGACTTCTTTTTCAAAGGGTGACTCACATTTATCACGTAATTCTGTGACTTCTTCTTCATCTTGCATGAATGGTGCCTGAAAGTGTTTGATAAGCTCTGATCGGTAATGATCAGCTTGGCTAAGCTCATTCAGCTCAATACTGCGCACCAAATACATTCTATCGCGCGCTCTGGAAGCAGCGACATTCATCCGCTGGGCAAAGGTATCTCTGGTTTGTGCATGGGCGGCACCTGGTGCCACAACCAATGATAAAAACATGATGTCGCGCTCTTTGCCCTGAAAGGTTCTAGCATCACCGCAGGCAATGTCAAAATCAGTCATGAGTGTTTCATCCAACTCTTTATTTAGCATCTCCATAATACTGTGTGCTTGCTTATTGCCTAATAATGAGACAACACCAATGGTTTTACCCTTATAAGCTGGGTCAGAAACAATGGTTTTTATTTCATTAACGATAAACCTGACTTCTGAGGGGTTGATATCAGAACCTTTCGCACGATAGCCATCGGTGACATAGATATCAATCAATGGTGGGTCTAAGCGCTCTGAGGGTTTGGCTCTACGTAATGGTATCAGCTCATGATTATAAAACTCACGTTTAGAGAACTCAATAATAGGGGCCACACTACGAAAGTGCTCTTTTAACATCACACTGCTATCCGCAAACACCACTTTAAATAAGTCATAGATTGAGCGATCAGGCGACATCTGTGAGCGATAAACAGGGACCTGGTTGCTCAGATACTGTGCCATCAGATGGCGAATTTTTTCGATATCGAGACCGACGCCTTCTGGTGAGACTTGTTTATCGTCACCAACGATCAACACTTTTTTGGCTCGCATGATGGCTGGTAGCGCTGTTAAATCAGATTGAGAGGCTTCATCGATAACAACTAAGTCAAAACTGCCGAATTCTGCTGGCAGGGATTCAGAGATACGATAATGCGGCATGATCCAACATGGAATAGCAGCACTTGCGCCTGCAGAGGCTTCTCGCGCTTCACGGCGATAATAATGTGCACCTTTACCGGTTCCTTTACCGATACGCATAATGGCAGAGCGGTATTTTTCCAAAGAAGCTCTGACGTTCGGCGTCGCATTTTCGGCGACTTTTAGCCACGCTCGCTTGGTGATGGCTTTTTGATAAAGTCTTGCCAAGTCTGACTCTAAATTGCCACGAGTTTTGGCCAGTTGCACCAACTCTTTACGACCATCGATGCTGTCGATAAAGCTTCTTAATCGGCTGAGACGCCAAATTTTCTGCCAGTCATTAGGTAATAAGTCATCTATTTGTGTTGTATTTTGAGCGTTAGCACAAGGCGTATGGCGTAACTGTTCGGCCCAAAGTGGTGCGCCATTGTTTTCGATAAGCTTGGTAATGGTCGCGACTGTTTGTAGATCGGCTGCAAGATTTCTTACTCGTTTTAGATCATTTAGCAGGTCTTTCCATATAGTTTGTAATGCATCATCAGATAAAGTGGTACTACCAATTTTCTGATTGAAAAAGGCAATGGTTTTGTCGCTAATGTCACCGTCACAATCAGTAAGCTTATCCAGTAACCTCTCTTTTAACTTGCTACTTTTTATCAGGTTATGTCTTTTTAGATGTTGATTAAGTATATGACTTATCTCAACCAAAGCTTCTTTATCATAACGTATTTTCTTGTTGGTATTACTAGTATCCCACTCTATGAATATAGTACGTAGTGCCTGTTGAATATCATTTTGTAGACGATTGATATCAAAAACGGCCTCATATAAGTAAGCGGCTGAATTTAAATCAGATAAGACATCAGGTGATACCTCAAATATGGGTAAAGGTAGATCATTGGATAATACATTCCAGCGCAAGATAAGCTCTAGCGTTTTTTTCTAAAGGCTATAAAGTTTAATACGTATTGCCAATCTTGTGCGCTTGAGGGTGGTGATGCGAGTATCCTAATAGATTCAAGGCATTTTTTTTCTGCCGATTTACCAAAAATACCTATTAAGCCAAAAGGTTTTCTACCTTCAGATAAATTAGTGATGGCATCGACCAGTTCTGGATTTTTATCTACGTTGTCAGGCAGTGAGATTGGTTTGCTTAAATAAACTGATCTCTCGTTAAACAGTGCTTTGATTTCGGTATTCAGCGTATTTAAATGCTCAATGATGTCTTGCTTGGCATTATCAGCCAGGTGCGGTTGGATATGAGTTGTCCAGTCTTGTTTAGCATTCTCAACTTTTTCAAGAAGATAGATTAAACGAGAGGTGTTAGCAGCTGTATTATAAGCAATGCTCAAAGTGTTAGCACTGTGTTCCATCAAGCTTGGTAGTTCGCCTTGCTCCTCAGCTGCTTGTGATTCGTTCAGGTAACTTAAATCTCTGTGCAACTGTATCATCGTATTGGTAGTAGGAATATCTGCAATCGCAGGTATTTTTTTATTAAGATAATGTAAGTCGCTGCCAAGTTTGATTCTGGCATTTTTTAGTTCAGTTATATCATTATGAGTAAACTGAGGCTTAAATACCTCTTCTATACCCAATGTATCAGGAATGCTGTCTATAAGCTGTCGATTTTGAGCAATCTCAGTCGCAGCATCTATTGGCTTGATAGTTTCGTCATCCATGACGATATCATCAAGGTTTAACCGTGCCCAAGCCGTAATTTTTTGGTCGGTACTGGCCAATTGTGCATGAATAGTATCGATTTGATCATCTAGCATCACGATATCTTTTTGGTAGGCCTCGCGATTGATACCTGATAATTCGCTTGATATCTTTTTGACGGTATGTTCAAACTGCTTTAGGCCTTCGTTTTCGCTGGTGAGTAAGCTCACAGCGAGCGGTCTTATCGATTCAGGCAACTGCTCTTGTAGTACCTTTAGGGCAGGATCTTTCATGGAGGTGACCAAAACTCTCTGGCCAAGCGCTAAGTAATGACAGATAACATTGGCGATGGTGTGCGTCTTGCCTGTACCTGGTGGACCTTGCACGACCACACCATCGTGTACATCTAGCTGCTGTATGATTTGTACTTGCTCATCGTTGAATGCTTTGGGGAAATAGAGCTCAGTTGGCGTGCTGGTATAATTTTCGCTACCACCTACCATAGATAAGCCCCGATAAGCGGACAATACGACTTCTTTATTTTCGGTTGCAGGCTCTGTCAGCATAGCTTTGAGGGCGTTTGGCAAATTGCCATCAGAGACCGTTTCGAGTTGCGTAGATAGTTTTTCCAGATCTTGCAAAAATATATTATTGCTTCTCGGGCGAGCCATGATTACCCAAGTATCTGTTACGATAAGGTTGTGCTGTGCTGTAGGTATTTTGCGCTCATCTGCAGTAGTATGGTCTGGTTGATAAACGCCAGAAGCGTCAAGCAATGTCACCGCTGATTTTAAGATAGGCTCATAGCTACTTGGTATAAAT
>NZ_JBQSXG010000128.1:0-8329 GCF_052378005.1 Psychrobacter sp. AOP31-B2-9 | reverse complement strand
CTCTCTAAAAAACAACAGAAGTGGATTAAAGAAGAACGAGGTCAAGGAGCGTTAACTGACTATAAACCTTGTATGGCTTGACCATTGATATTTCCTTTCTCCAATAATATCGTATCATTGAATAAGCCAACATCTTCAGACTCAGACGATGTTGTTTCCGTTATTTCTTTGATTGTTACGCCGTTATCCACGCCAGTATAACGAGTGTATAACGTATCAGTGCTTATTCCGTCGTCTTGAACAACGTAAAACTTGTGTTCAAATACGCAAGTCTCAAACGTGCCTGCTGGAACCGTAATGGTTTCTCTACCAACATATTTTAATGAAGTATCCGCGTCATAAGACTTCATTTCGCCATCTGTTGTTTCAACCATAGTGACTGTTGCATAATGCTTCGTCTCACCTTCTTCTAAGTTATAATGTTGCTTTAAGCCGCTCGGTTGGTAATCAACTTCCATTCCAGCATCACTGTCAGTTTGCCCTAGAGTGATCACTGATTGATCAACTTCGTCGTGTTTTACATACACAGTAGATTGACCTTCTCTTTTAGCTAATACCTCGCTAAAGCCTTTATATTCCGGAACTGACTCTACAACTTCATGAACATCGTTAAGTCCAAAATCTATAGCAGCATCTGAAGCATATTCTAGATCAATCGTCGTGCCTGGGGTTTGCAGCGTTGGATTAAGGCAAGCTAAAGAGGTCGTATTAGATGGTTCAGTTGGTGTGACTTCGCCATCAGTTGGTGGTGCTGAATACGATGTACTATCCTCTCCACAACCAACCAATACAAAAGCTATCGCTAATCCGATGAAAGATAATCTCAAGGTGAGTTCCTTTTTATTTAATCTATTTTAGGGGGTAAGATACACTCCATATCTAGTTACCTCAGTACGAAACTTTACTACTCCAAAATGTAACTGTAAGGTATAGATGGTGCCGTTCAGTATGATACTTTATTACTCGCTGGCAGAAGTTGTGATTGAGTAATCATTTACTCAGCGTCAAAAGTGGTGAACTGATAGCAGAACGCCATTCTACTGACCCAAATATTACTCCCACTATTATTTGATATAGCAAATAATAGTGGGTTTTTTTGTGCCTCTCCAAAAGTCATCGAAATGAATTTAACGCGCATAAGCGACTCGATAAAGCTACGTATTAGCGTTGCTAACCATGGAGATCTGCCCCATGGCTATTTACATTTTGCGGCTTTTTAGTGAGCGCATTTCTCTAGTTGACAATGCATTCCGGCAGACAGAATGCTGGCTCTTGGATTTGTTAACTAACTCATAATCCTGTCCATCGAATAAACAAACATAACAAGCTGCTAACCTGTACTTAAAAATATACAAAAAAGCAATATTCACAGATTCTCCAAGATTCCTGAATTTCATCTTGAAATCTAATATAAATCCTATACTATTAAAAGATTACGTATCTGTGAAAAAAATAATAGCTTTTGTAAGTAAAGCTACTCTATATTCAAACGAGGGAAACATGAAATCTACTATTAAAGCATCTTTTCTTGGACTAGTTGTTGCTACTAGCATGTCGCTTGTGGCTTGTTCGGATGATGCTTCAGTCTCCAGCACGGAAGCTGCCGACCAACTTGATACTAAATTTGCTACGCTTGCGACCGGTGGTGCGTCAGGTCCTTATAATATTATTGGAACCTCACTTACTGAAGCTTACAATACGACTTATGGTGTTAACTCTAAAACCCAAACCACCGGAGCCTCGGTCGAAAACATCAACTTACTCAACCAAGAAAAAGTTGAAATGGCCTTTCTGATGAGCGACGTATTAAGTGATGCTATCAAAGGTGAGAACAACTTCAGCAGTCCTATCACGAATGTTCAGCAGATCGCCACTCTATACCCCAATTACGTACAGGTTGTTACCTCGCAGGATTCAGGCATTGAGAGCTTCGAAGATTTACGCGGTAAGCGTATCGCCGTGGGTGCACAGAACTCTGGTGTAGAAGTTAACGCTCGCAACTTACTTAATGGCTTTGACATGACCTACGATGATGTCGAAGTTGATTACTTGGGATATGCAGAAGCAGCAGACGCCTTGAAATCGGGTAAGCTTGACGCGGCGTTTTTAACCAGTGGTTTACCGAACTCTTCACTGATGGAGTTAGAGCAAGGCTTCGATTTACAGATAGTAAGTATTAGCCCTGAAAATATAGCAAGAATTGCACAAGATCAGTCCTACTTCATTGCTAAAGAAATTCCTGCAGGTACTTACGGCAACGAAACTGCCATACCTACCGCTGCTATCATGAATGCGTTTGTAGTACGTTCAGACTTATCAGAAGATGATGGTTACAAACTGACCAAAACTTTCTTTGAGAGTATGGACAAACTAAAAACTGCGCATCAGTCTGCAGGTGGTATTAGCTTAGAAACCGCACAACAAGGTATGGTCGCCCCGATACATCCTGGTGCCCAGAAGTACTACGATGAGCAAGCCGCAAGCCAATAAGCTTGGATAAATCATAGATGAGCAATCATAAAAACCAGTACAGCGTAGAGCGCGGTACTGGTTTATTTATGGTCGTAACATTCGTGATATTGCTGATCATCATCGGTAGTGGCTGGGTCTTGCGTCAGCAGGTAACTGTATTGAGCTTTAATCAGGAATCCTGCTACATCGAAGAAAGTTCTTTTGATATTAAATGGTTACACTCTGTAGAAAAGCAGTGGTGGATAGAGCGTTATCAAGTCCGATCTGATGATTTTTTACTAACCGATACTTATATGCAAACTTTTGGCGCAGGAACTCCATCAACTGAGACAATCGTATCCAACAACAGTAAAGATTATCCAAACTATATTCAATACCGTATCCAAACATCCCTACCCTATCTAAACTGGATGGTATCTCATAACATCAAAGCACACGTGATTATAACAAACGGCATCTTACCTGTTTACAACTGGGTTGATGACTATACTACTATTTATTTTGTTCCCAAAAAGCTGTCCTTATGGCAGTTACTACTTCAGGAGTCCTGCTATGAGCACGCCTATAGCACCAAGTGATAAGGAAGACTTATCGGCTGATTCTGCGAACCCTTCTGCAGAAAAACAGCAAGAAATTTTGGAAAAATTCGATAAAGAATCCATCACTCGTAAGCTTAGCAACAAAAAATTGGGCTGGTTGTTGTCAGCACTCGCTATTGCTTATGCGCTATTTCACTTATATATCACCTTTAATCCGATGCCTGCATTACTCCAACGCTCCGTTCACGTAGGCGTAGGTTTTGCTCTCATTTTTATGATTTATCCTGCGGCCAAAGGTTCCTCTCGTCAACGAGTCGCTTGGTATGATTGGATTTTGTTTTTCATGTCTTTATCAGGTGTAGCCTACCTACTGATAGAGTATCAAAATATCGTTACCGTCCGCGGTGGCATACCTAATCAGTGGGATATATTATTTTCAATCATTACTGTCTTGTGTGTATTGGAAGGTACGCGGCGTATCACGGGCTTTATTCTGCCTTTGTTTGCTCTGGTGTTCTTGGCTTATCCCTTCTTTAGTCACTTAGGTTTCATGCCAGATCGCCTGCTCACGCGACCTTACGATGTGGGTGATATTTTTGGTCAGCTATATCTCAAAACAGAGGGTCTATACTCTACAGCCATCGGTGCTTCTGTTACTTTTATCTTTTTGTTTATCTTATTTGGTGCGTTTTTATCACGATCAGGTATGGGACAGCTATTTAACGACTTAGCATTGGCGCTCGCAGGACATAAACAGGGTGGGCCTGCAAAAGTAGCGGTCATCTCCAGCGGTTTCATGGGTAGTATCAATGGTGCAGCGGTTGCCAACGTAGTAGGTACTGGTGCATTTACTATCCCTTTAATGAAGCGAGTCGGCTATCATAAAAACTTTGCTGGTGCCGTAGAGGCAAGTGCTTCGGTTGGTGGTCAGGTTTTGCCGCCGATCATGGGGGCGAGCGCTTTCATTATGGCGGAGACCACAGGGGTCAAATACAGCACGATTGCGCTTGCAGCCCTATTGCCAGCGGTTCTTTATTATTTAGGCGTCATCGCTCAAGTACACTTTCGTGCAGGTCGACGTGATCTCAAAGGTATTGCTAAAGATAGCTTGCCTGAGCTGAAAGAAGTGTTAAAAGCCCGTGGGCATATGCTATTGCCGATTGTTTTCTTAGTATACCTGTTGGCTGAATCGGTTCCGGTTGGCTTTGCAGCAGCTTACACGATTGGTTTTACCATTGTCATGAGTATGCTTCGCAAAGAGACGCGGATGAGCTTTCAGGATGTACTGGGCGCACTAGAATCTGGTACTCGTCAATCTTTAGCTGTCATGGCAGCCTGTGCGGTAGTAGGTATCATCATTGGCGTGGTGAGTCTAACCAGCTTTGGCACAGTGATGACTTCATCTATCGTTACACTAGGAGCAGGATCGTTATTACTCACGCTAATCCTAACCATGATCGCCTCAATGGTACTAGGCATGGGCTTGCCATCTATTCCCGCGTACATTATTACTGCAACCATGGCAGCACCGGCTTTGGCTGGTTTTGATATTCCTATCTTAGCGGCGCATATGTTTGTCTTCTATTTTGGTATCTTTGCCAATATCACCCCACCTGTATGTTTGGCTGCCTTTGCAGGCGCTGGTATCTCTGGTGGTGATCCTATGAAGACAGGGTTTCAGTCGCTGAAACTGGCATTAGCCGGATTCATTGTTCCCTTTATGTTCATCTACAACCCAACAATGCTGATGATAGATCCGACAGGATTGGCAGTGACTGCTAAAGAGTTCCCACTACCACCAGTCATGGATATTATTGTTGTCGTGATCACCTCGGTTACGGGCGTTATTGCGCTTAGTTCTGCGCTTGAAGGTTTCTTCAAAGGGGTGATGAGCCCGATAGCTCGTGTCATACTAGCGGTCGGTGCATTACTCTTGATTTATCCTGAGCTGATGACAGATTTAGCAGGTGGTATCATCGTATTAGTCGTTGCCGCATGGAATATAAAATCCAACAAAACAGCTGTCGCATCGGCAAGTATCTAAAAAATGAACCACATATCGTGCTTTACTGACGGTATGTTAAAGAGAGACTATTAACAACAGTCTCTCTTTCATGTCTTATATAGTCAAAGTATTTTTAAATCGCTACAGTGCTACTGGGATAAATGTTTCGCAACCTCTGTGAATACAGCACACAAGCAAAATGTGTGTCAGTAGCACGATAATACGATCGTATCGGTTTTATACTTCTTCTACTATAGTCAAAGAATTCTAAAATAGGTACAAGGCAGCCGACTGCAGATTGTGCAAGCAGTACACCTAAGAAGGATAACGCCGTAGCTGTTTAGTAATTCGCTGACTATTTTATTAGTTCAGCAAGACTATTGATTGGATAGGAGATATCTTTCTTATGAGTATTTCTACAACCAATGACCAACCATTTAGCAGCTGATAGCTCACCAATGCTATTGGTAAGTGCTGGTACTATAAATTCTAAAAAAACCTTCATTTTCTGTGGCAAATACTTTCGAGTCTTATGCAGCAAGTGTATTGGAACTGCATCAGGTTCAAACTCATTTAATATGATTTTTAGATCGCCATTATCTATAAAACGCTTTACTTGATAATGTAATTGCTGCGTGATACCCACGCTCTTTACAGCAGCCTTAACAGCAGAATCGCTATCATTAACCATCAGTCTAGGAAATATATCTATGTGTACTGTTGACTCAGAGTTTGGGAGATTGTAACGCCAGTGAGGAGTCGTCTTTGCCGTGTTGAGCAATATACAAGAGCGTTGAGTTAAGTCGTAAGGTGACGCTAGTTCTGGCTGTTTCAACAGGAACTGCTGACTTGCACAGGTCACAACTCGCATCGTTCCTACTTGGGTGCCTATCATCGTACTATCTGGCAACGTGCCTATTCTAATGGCCATGTCTACGTCATCTTCGAACAAATCCACATTCCTATCCGATAATAAAAGCTGCACGTTTATATTTGGATATAAAGATAAGAACTCAATAACAATGGGTAGCACATGCAACCTTCCAAACATAATGGGCGCTGTTATCACCAAATCGCCTTTTGGTTCTAAGTACTCCCCCTTTGCCCTACCCTCTGCCTCTTCGACCTGCTCCAATATTCTTTTACAAGATTCTATATAGGCACTTCCAGAGTCTGTCAAAGATAACTTTCTGGTGGTTCTATGCAATAAACGAACGCCCAGTTGGTTTTCCAGTTCAGCTATCTTTCTACTTAGAGTTGGCAATGGCACGTTCAATTCCTTGCTGGCTGTAGAAAAACTGCCAACCTCCACCACTTTTATAAACATAGACATTGCTTGCAGTCGGTCCATAACTGTCTCATTTATTGAAAATATCATTATCAAAATTACAGTATTATCTTTTAAATGGCAAAGTGTCATAGTGGATATATCAACATTGATATAGGAAACACCTTATGAGCAATGTAACTCATAAAAACTTACAGGTTGCGCTTGCCTACGATCATGTTGGCATTAGAGTCAGTAATAGACGCGAAGCTATTACGTTCTATGAGCGTCTTGGGTTCAAAGAAACCTATCGCATCCCTAAAGGTGAAGCAAACGAAATGATCACACCAGCAGGTGTAAGAATTAATCTTATTTTTAATGCAGCAAAGATAAAAAACAGAAAAAACCTTTTACTCGATGAAGTGATTAAAAAACCCGGTATGACACATCCGGCATTCATTATTGATGGTATAAATGAGCTTCAAAGCTGGCTTTTTGCAGAAGGAATAGAAGTTACGGAAGGTCCGAAAAATTTAGGGTCAAGAAGGATCGCTTTGTTTATCCGTGATCCAGATGGAAATGTACTAGAATTTAATCAACTACTATCTGAGGGAAAAAACCATGAAACTATATGATTTAGAGCTATCTGGAAACTGTTATAAAGTAAGGCTGTTTGCCTCACTGATCGACATACCTTTAGACATCGTGCCTATTGATTTTATGCAAGGTGAACATAAAAAAGAAGCCATGCTGAAACTCAATCCGTGGGGAGAAATCCCAGTTTTAGAAGATGGCTCTGTCATATTAAGAGATGCACAAGCCATACTGGTGTACCTAGCCAACAAGTATGGTGGTGAAGCGTGGTGGCCTAGCGAAGCACATCTGCAAGCTGATGTGATGCAGTGGTTGTCTGTTGCTTCTAATGAGATACAGCACGGACCTAACGTAGCACGTTTGATCAAAAAATTCGGTTTTGAAGGTGATTTAACGCAATCTTTAGAGCGTTCGTATAAGATACTAGCATTGATTGACGATCATCTTGCTCACCATAATTGGCTGGCAGCTAGCCGTCCTACTATTGCTGACTGCGCAGTTTATCCGTATATTTCAATTGCACACGAAGGAGAGGTTGCTATAGACAGCTATAGCAATATTAAGGCATGGATGAATCGCCTAGAGCAGTTGCCAGGTTATGTATCTATGCCTGGTAACTAATGATAATAGCCGGGAGCTAAGCCATTAAAAATAAAGGTCACGAACCAATGCTGTTCGTGACCTTTATCTCTGACACCGCTACCAATACTTAACGCAGCGCTTTATAAAGAAAATAGAAACCCACAACGACCAACAGTACGGCAAAGCATTTCTTTAAGATTTGTGGTGACAGTATATGAGCTACCTTGGCGCCTATCTTTGCCGTAAAAAAGCTCATGATACTAATGCCCAAAAAGGCATAGACGTGGACAAAGCCAATCGTATTAGGCACATCTACTTGCTGCTTCATTCCAAAAAACATAAACCCTAACGCACCGGCAATCGCGATGGGTAGACCACACGCCGCCGAAGTACCAACCGCTTTTTGCATCACTACACCGTAACGAGTAAGGTAAGGTACGGTTAAGCTGCCACCGCCGATGCCGAAAATGGCAGAAGCAACACCAATAACCCCGCCTGCTGCCAATTGCTTAGGTTTTGAAGGCAGCGTTGAGTCAACCGCCGAATCCGTATTGCTAGCACTATTCATGTTTGCAGCGACTTTCTTTTTGCCACCCTTAAACATCTTGTAGGCGACCCACAGCAAAAACACACCAACAATAAGCTGAAGATATAACCCAGATATCTGCCCTGCTATCCCTGCCCCTAAAAAGCACCCTATCGCTAAACCGGGTGCTAGGTTTTTGAAGACAGGCCACATGACGGCGCCTTTTTTATTGTGCGCCATTAACGAGCTGATAGACGTCACAATAATAGTCGCAAGTGACGTACCTAACGCCAAATGCATAATATTGTCAGGACTATAACCCATCTGAGTAAAGACAATAAATA
>NZ_JBQSXG010000127.1:0-8334 GCF_052378005.1 Psychrobacter sp. AOP31-B2-9 | reverse complement strand
GAGTGTCGAATACTGGCGTACAAACTTTGTAGCCCGTAAACCAGCAAAAACAGCGCACCTGCGAATCTGGCGATATCTACAGCATGTGGATAACGAGCTGTCACCGCGCCAAATCCAGCAACACCTGCTGAGATTAATAGTGCATCGCTGACGGCACAGAATAGGCAGATAAAAAATATGTGTTCACGTTTGATACCTTGCTTCAGTACAAAGGCATTTTGTGAGCCAATCGCTAAGATAAGCGATAGTCCAAGTAAAAAGCCAGAGGTATAATCGGTCACATTCATCATAATGGGCTCATCATTCAGAGAATAGATGTGTTTAAGGCATAGGAATATTGACACTTTGCTTACTGGCAGTGCCAAAAAAAGCTGTTAAGATACGTTATTGAATCAATATATGCAATACGAGCACAATGTGAGTGCGTGGGATAAGAGGCAAGGTAGGTCATGGTAGTAAGTTTGACGAGAATATTCCAGTCATTTGGACAAGAATCCGATGACCTGCCAACACAAGCGGCCAAGAACGCTCAGGAATTGGGCGCCAGTCAAGAAATAGAATTAGAGGCCGCTAATATTGATAGTGTTGGTACTAACAATGCTGATGATGGAAGTGTTGATGGAGGCGAGCAAACTAACCATAAGTCTTCTCCGCTGACGCCGCCCGAGCGTGCCAACCGTATTTGTGATGCATTGGCGCAAGTGAGTGATATCCGAACCCCCACGCCTTTGACCGATAGATACCTGTCCAATCGTGCTCAAATGCGCCCAACCAATAGACCTCCTTTTGACCCAGATACCTTATGGTATCTCAAACATGGACGCTGTCCGATTATGACTGAGCTTATTGACGTGGTCGACGAGGCCACCCTAAATGCCATGCCGATTGAGGCTGTCGCGATACTAGACCGAATCAACGGTAAGTTAAAGCGCTACCGTGAATGGAGTAGTGAACTTAATGAGGCGCAGCAACAGCAGCATAATGAGCGTCAGTTCGTCATCGACAAGCTGGTGTCGGAAAGTATTCCAGAAGCATTACATCATTATGAGCAATTGCAGCGGTTCAGCCCGCATCGCACCAAAAACAACACATTACAAGGCAAGATGACCGCCGGTGGCATGTTAACTGATTTGTTTTTAGAGATTGATTACGAGCTTGACGAGCTGTTAGATGAGCTACACCAAACGGTGATGAACCGTCTAGCCTCTACGCATCGTTATGTCAAAAGCCGTACACAAAGTTAATCAATGATCAAAACGCGTCTAGCGTTTGTGAAAGTACGCCTTTTATCTTCATGAGATTGAGATATATTTTGAGATTAATTGATCTCATATAGCTAAGTAAGGTTTTGATAGAGTCTTATTTTTAATAGGCTAGGGCATGTTATCAACTAGCACATTTAGTGGTTTTAAAATGGTTAAATTTTGCCAATACGTTCATATCAACGGCAAATTTTTCCTTATTTATCTACGATTTTTCAAATTTTAAGCTTTACAATCTAATTGGTGGTACGCCTTAAAGCACAAATAACAATAAAATTGCCAAGAAATTCTGTTAAATAATGAGGACTGTCTAATGACCCAAGTTACTGCAATGCTCTTTGCATTTGTTTTGTATGGACTGTTACCTATAGCTGGGTTATATCTAGGATATCGTACCATCAAAAAAGTCACTGCTCCTAAGATGCTAGCGTATGAGGCCATGCCGCAGTTGGGCTATATTCCCGAAAAAAGCTTGCCAGTGGAAGTTAGAACGGCACTCACTAAAATCAATGAAAAAGGTGAGAAGCTGCGTGTCATTTATGGCGATACCAATAATGATGGAAAAATTGACGATAAAGATACTATCAGTGAAACCTATATCATGATTCAAAACTTAATGGATAGGCATGTACCACTTGCTGTGGCTGATTATCGCCGTTTACATGATATAGACAACGGAATCGCTGACACGACTAAAATTAAGCATTCTAATGTTACAGGGAAATAGGCGCTGCTAGAGGTGCTTGAGACAGTTGATACTCAGTTTGATGATTTACTTAATGCCTCATATCATCAAGATGGTCAAAAGCTATTAGCAACCAACCGCTATCTACAAAAACGCTTTGATAATCCAGCTCCTGATTCAGTCATCAACGGCTATAAGACTGCTGATAGCAGCATATCTACTATTGAAGCACCTACTACTAAGTCTTCTAGTAGCGCTAAAGCCAAGGACATCACCTTGTGAATGACGTAGTATTCATGCGAGAGCCTAATAGGATAAATGAGAGTGTTATAAATAAGAAATAGTGAGTGTATATGAGTATCTTAATCGGGGCTGCAATCGTTACGACGGTCACCGCTTTTTACTTGGGGAAAAAAGGTTGGCAGGCTTTCCATAAAGCAGTCGGTATTACCCCTGGAGTGCTTGTTTATCAGAATGATGCTGCGCCACTGTCATTATCTAAATTAAGCTGGCAGCAACTAAATTTAAATAAAAAATATTTGCAAAACTTGTCAGAGCAGCAACTGCGCCAACTAAAATGTATCGATGAAAAAGTTAATAGCTATCAATCTTATCAAAAAACACGACAAGATCAGCATAAAGGATCTGTGGTAACAGAACAGCAGTTTGTACTGAATAAGATGTTGTACACTCGGCTGCCTGAAATGCTTGCTAGCCATCACCAGCTAGTTACTATGAATAAAAGCACTGATAATGTGATGAGTAGTGAAAAAAAAGTGGAAGCCAATCAGCTATTAGAGAGTGTTTTCAATAATATTGAGCAACGTTTGGATCAGTTATTGGCGCAAGTAGACACACAGCAGCTGCAAGAATTACGAGCTATGAAAAAGTATATTGACAGTCACGATAGCTAAGCCTACGTCGTCAGGCTTATCATCTCTTACTATAAAATACACACAAGAAAGCAGCCAATGATGAATAATCATTGGCTGCTTTCTTGTGTGTCACTTTAAACATATAGCTTTAAAACGATAAGAGTCTCAACATAATGATTACTTAGCGTTTATTGTTGCGATCACGGGTATTACGTGTACCACGGCTGGCAGGACTAGCACTGCTTTTAGGTTTTGCACTGCTTTTGCGATTGTCGCTACGACTATCAGTAGTGCGACGCGCTTTAAGCGGCTTGCTTCTGATACGTTCTTGCTTCTCTTTAGCCGCACCATGCAGACCAGTACCATAACGTGGGCGCAAGCTTACTAAGTCTGTCAAGGTATTGATGTCTTTTCTATCCAGTTCTAAGAAACGACCGGTACGCAGCTCTTTTGGCAGAGCAATCGTACCATAGCGGGTGCGTAGTAGACGGCTTACTTTTAGGCCTTGTGACTCAAATAAGCGACGTACTTCACGGTTACGCCCTTCTTTTAGCTGGACGTGATACCACTTATTGACACCTTCACCACCACCTTCTTTGATGTCTTCAAACTGTGCTACACCATCTTCTAGCATGACGCCAGCAGTCAGTGTGCGGGCGATATCAGGCGTCACTTCACCCAATACACGTACGGCATATTCACGAGTGACTTCACTAGATGGGTGCATCAAGCGATGCGCCATTTCACCATCATTGGTAAATAATAATAGGCCAGTTGAATTAATGTCCAAGCGTCCAACCATGACCCAGCGATCATGGGTTAGCTTTGGCAAACGTTCAAAAACGGTTGGACGGCCTTCTGGATCTTTGGCAGAACAGACTTCGCCTTCAGGCTTATAATAAGCGATAACACGGCGACGCTTTTCGTTTTCAGAGGTGTATTTGATCTGACGACCATCAACACGAATCTCATCGCCTTGCTCGACACGATCACCAATGGTTGCTGGACCGTTATTCACAGTGACGCGACCGGCTTTGATAACTTCTTCCATTTGACGGCGTGAACCAAGCCCCATACGGGCAAGGGCTTTTTGTAGTTTTTCGTCTTTCATAATGATTTCCTGGAGTCGGTGGGTTTACATTTCTCAATGTAAAAAATTGGATTGAGTATTATACGCTATTTAGCACTACTTATCAGCAGAGTTACAAATTATTATGATGGGTTGCGTACGGAATATTTATATAGAAATTATAGAGTTAGGTGCGACTATATTATGCTTGATTGTATTTCATTGACATATATTTCAGATAGATAGTAAGTGATAACTTCGAATAACTGCTTTTATTATATTTATAAAAAACAACAATACAATTTAATATACATATTAATAATAAATCATTGATTGTCATAAAACTTTTGTCTTGTTATTATATTCACTTAAGCGGATAATAGTATTGTTATTTTATCTCTCAAAAAAACGAACAAGCGCACTATTAATGATTGTTAGATCATATATTTGAGTGCTCCATATATCAAATATATCTGAGATATTTATAAATGATAGTGCCTAAATATCAGGCGCTTATGTTAGTAGGTAAGCCGTTACTTTATAGTATCTTTACCATGTAATCGTAGTAAACAGCTGAATATTTCTTAGCTATTATAGAGACTGATAAGGTCGTTATTATGCATCACTCCTCCAAAATTGTTTGTTCACTATTAGTCATAGTCTTTGGTCTTGTATCAGGTTGTGCTACGACGGTAAGTGGTGGACTTAAATCTGGAGATTTACCACCTGTAGGTGATTTTACAGCAGAAAATGGTTTGCAGTTTAATATACAGCCTTTGAATTTAGCGACTTTACCAGTCAAGCAAGCGCCCAAAATTAATAATGATATTTATCAATTGATTCAGACATCGGGTCGAGTCGACTATCGTATCGCCCAAGGTGATGTTTTAAATATTAATTTGGTTGATTATCCAGATCTAACGCCATCAGGTGTTAGCAATACTAGCAACCCTTATGCTTCAGGGTTTCCTGTAGATCAACAAGGATTTATCCAGTTTCCTCTTATTGGACGTATTAAGGCTAGCGGTATAAGCGTGCCTCAGTTTACGGCAAATTTACGAGGACAACTGCAACGCTATTTAAAATATCCAGACCCTCAGGTGAAGGTCGTTAACTATCGTGGCAATAAGTTCTTTATTGATGGTGAGGTCAACCAACCAGGTGAGTTTGTTATTGCGGATACGCCTGTTTCGTTATATGGCGCGATTTCTATGGCAGGCGGTGCGACAGCTACAGGTGATTCAAACAGTATCGTATTGAACCGTAAAGGCAAGAGTTACAACATTGGCTTGCAGTCATTGCGAGAGGTTGGGTCATCAGGAAACCAAATCTATTTGCGAGATGGCGACTCAGTTCATGTGAATAGCCAAAGCCGTAATAAGGTTTACGTATTGGGCGAGTTTGGAAAAGTTGAGCCTGTAGATATTCCTGAGCAAGGATTGAGTTTGGCTCATGCATTAGGCGAGTCAAGAGGGCTTGATTCTAATACCGCGAACGCAGCTAAGATATATATCGTTCGTGACAATCCTGATTATCAGCGCACCAATATTTATTATGTTGATATGCAGACTATTACTAGCTTTGCGCTCGCCAACCGCTTTGATATGCAACCCAATGATATTTTGTATGTTGATCCAACAGGTCTGGCACGCTGGAACCGAGTCATCAGCGCGTTATTACCTTCTACCTCTGCAATCAATGTTATTTCAGGGTTATAAGCAAAGCGATATATTATGGCATTTGACAATATTTTAGTGGTTTGTGTGGGTAATATTTGCCGTAGCCCCATAGCAGCGGCCATCATGAGTGAGCAGTACCCAAATAAGCACATTGACTCTGCAGGAGTATCGGCAGTTATTGGTCATTCTGCTGATCCAAAAGCTGTGGAGCTGATGGCAACGCATCATACAGATATAAGTAAGCATATTGCTAAACAGATCAATCAAGAAATGACAATAGCGGCAGATCTCATTCTGACTATGTCAACCAACGAAACCAAGTGGATAGAATCGCAGTGGCCACATTGCCGCGGTAAAGTCTTCAAAATTGGTCATTGGCTAGATAAAGATATTGAAGACCCTTATGGTCACGATGTGTCAGCATTCGAGACTGCCAGAAAAAATATTATTAGTAGCCTTGAGCTGTGGGCTGACAAAATTAGTTGAGTAGCGAGTGTATGAGTAAAGAGTCACAAAAATCCTCAGAATCTGTCAGCGATCGAGATAACGATGAGATTGACTTATTAGCCTTGCTTTGGGTGTTATTACGTGGCTGGAAAATGATCGTTATTTTTGCGCTACTGGGTTTGACGATTGGCGTGCTGTATAGCCGCTATGTAAACCCGACATTTCAAGCGGATGCCTTGTTGCAACTTGATGACCAAGATCAAGGTATCTCGGCACTTGGAAGCAATATTTCTGAGTTAGTGGCACCACAAGTTAGCAAAGCGGATACAGAGGCAGAGCTCATCAGATCACGAATGATTTTAGAGCCAGTGGTTAATCTATTGCATTTGCGTATTCGTCTAGATGATCAAAACGTCAGTTATATCGATAGAATCAAAAGAAGTCGTACTAATACACAAATAAATACGGCTGAAGGCGTCGCGTTAAAAACTGATAAAGGTCAGGCAAATATCAGCCAGTTTGACGTCTCGCAAGCCTACCTAAACCGTTCATTTACTTTGGTTAGGACTAAAACAGGTTTTTTACTTAGTAATGGCAGTGATAATTTTAAAGGATTGTTGAATAAGCCGTATAAGTTTAAAGGGGTTGATGGGACGATTCAAATCACGGTAAACGATTTACCGAGCATTCAATATCCTATTAGTATTACCAAGCAGTCTTTACAATCTACGATTAGTGCTATTAATAGTGCATTGTCAGTGGTAGAAAAAGGGCCGCAAACAGGTGTCATTCAAATGTCGCTGACAGGGCAAGATCAAAAGCAAGTCAGTTTGATTTTGAAGCAGATTGTTTTATCGTATGTCGACCAAAACCAATCTCGCGGTTCTGAAGAGACGACTAAAACGATTACTTTTATGGAAACTCAGATTCCTGCGCTCAAGAAAAAACTTGAAACGTCTGAGGTTGCATTTAATGAGTTTAGAAAAAAATATGGCACCATTGATGTTGCCAAAGAAGCAGAATTATTAGTCACAGAAAGCTACCAAATAGACAGTCAGCTCAATGAATTAAAGCTCAAAAAAGCCGAACTAACGACGTATTACACCGAAGAGCATCCATTAGTAGTTCAGATTAATGACCAGCTAAAAGTACTAAATGATAGAAAGAAAGAGATCGATGCGACCGTCGGCCGTTTACCTGAGATACAGCGAGAGTTTTTAAAATTATCGGAAGACGTCAATATCAATCGAGAAATTTATCTTACTATGCTCAAAAATTATGAGCAGTTAAAAATTGTCAAAGCAGGACAGATTGGTTTTGCTCGTATTATTGATTTACCGATTAGTACCTTTAACGCCATTGCTCCCAAAAAGTTACAGATATGGATACTTGCAATGTTACTGGGCGGTATGCTCGGAACCATGTTGGTATTGTTCAAGAACTTATTTCGTAATGTGGTTAAAGATCCTGATAACTTGGAATCTAAGACAGGTGTGCCAGTTATTGCCACGGTGCCACGTTCCAAACCATTGCTACGACTCACAAAAAATAAGTCAGCCCCTAACCGGTTACTCACTTATATTGACCAAGATAGTTTGAGCTATGAAGCCATCAAAAGTTTAAGAACGTCGTTGATGTTTGGCATGCCAGGACAAGATGATACAGGCTCACAGGCCAAGGTCATTCTAATATCTGGAGAGAGTCCAAAAGTAGGTAAGTCTTTTATTGCAGCCAATTTGACAGAAGCATTTGCTCAGCTCAATAAAAGAGTACTTATTATGGATGCTGACATGCGTTTGGGTGAGTTGCACAAAATATTTAAGATTGAACAAACCACTGGACTGGCCGAGTATTTCTCGCAGGATGATGTCACCGTAGCTGGTGTTGTCCATCATACCAATATCAATAATATTGATTTTATGCCACGTGGTCAGCATCCACACGACCCTTCCTCGTTGTTGGCTAGTGATAAGTTTGGTGAGTTAATGGCAAAACTGATGGCGAGCTATGACTATATTGTCATTGACTCACCACCTATATTGGCCGCGTCAGATGCGATCATACTGTCACAACATGCGGATAAAGTGTTAGTAGTGACCAGATACAACGATTCATCAGAAGGGCAATTGGCGTATGCCATCAAGCGAATGAATAAGGCCGATGTTCAGGTGGATGGCATTATTTTGAATGATATACAGCAAGGTATTATGGATAAACACAGTTATCACTACAGTTACGCGTATGGTAAAAACCGCTAGTTAGCGTTATGTGTTTATTACTTAGAATCAATAAAATTTAGGTAGGTGGGTCTTATGTT
>NZ_JBQSXG010000126.1:0-8349 GCF_052378005.1 Psychrobacter sp. AOP31-B2-9 | reverse complement strand
AAAGGATCAATTTATGGATACCGCCCTATTATTATCTGGCGTGGTTGGGATCGGCATTGCCGCCCAATGGTTGGCTTGGTATTTAAAGCAACCGTCCATTTTATTTTTATTACTGATTGGTATTATCGTGGGCCCTGTACTGGGTATCTTCGATCCTGATTTAATATTGGGGGAGCTTATGTTTCCCTTTATTTCTTTGGGTGTGGCAATTATTCTTTTTGAAGGCTCTCTGACCTTAGAGTTCGATGAGATTAAGCAGCATGGTACAGTCGTACAAATGCTAGTGTCGGTCGGTGTCCTGATTACCATTGCTATCGTGGCATTATCGACTTATTTACTATTTGATGTCGATCCATTGATTGCGTTGCTATTCGGCGCACTGGTCTGCGTGACTGGTCCAACAGTTATTATGCCACTACTGCGCAGTGTACGGCCAAACAAGACGATATCAAACATCCTAAAATGGGAAGGTATTATCATCGATCCAATCGGCGCAATCGCCGTGGTATTGGTCTATGAATATATTATTTCTGGCGGTGAAGCTAGCAGTATCTTACTGTTTGCCAAAATCGTCGTACTAGCAACTGCCCTTGGGATGGCTGGTGCTTGGCTGCTCGCATTTCTCATGCGTCGCCATATGATTCCTGAGTTTTTGCGCAATGTCTTCACACTAGCCTTTGTGTTGGTCTTGTTTTCAATATCCAACCACTTAGAGCATGAGTCTGGTCTGTTGACCGTCACAGTATTGGGCGTGGCCTTAGCAAACTGGCCAAAATTCCCGCGTGAGACTATCTTAGAGTTTAATGAATCCTTAACCATCCTACTTATCTCTGTACTCTTTATCATTCTTGCTGCTCGTGTAGAGCTGGCAAGCTTAATGAGTGTCGGCTTTGCAGGATTGGTACTACTCGCTATCGTCATGTTTGTAGCACGTCCATTGTCTGTGTGGGCATCGGCTATCGGTTCAAACTTGAAGACTAGCGAAAAACTAATGATTAGCTGGATTGGGCCACGCGGTATCGTCGCTGCAGCTATTTCATCACTGTTTGCCATTCGTCTACAAGAGTACGATATTCAAGGTGTTGAGCTACTCGTACCCTTAGTATTTATGGTCATCATTGGCACAGTTATGATTCAAGGTATTGGCTCAAAAATGGTCGGTAATTTACTTGGTGTCCGTGAGCCTGAAACCAATGGTATCCTCATCGTCGGCTCCAACCCTATCGCGTTATTGATAGCCACATCTCTAAAAGACCAAGGCTTTGATGTCATCGTTGCGCACAACAACTATACCAATATCGCCCGTGCACGCATGAGTGGTTTGCGTACTTATTTTGGTAACCCCATCTCTGACCATGCCGATCACAACCTTGACCTTATCGGTATCGGTCGTCTGTTTGCCATGAGTATGGATAAAGAGATGAATACCTTGTCCGAGATTCATTATCGTCATGAGTTCGGTGAGCGTAAACTATATCGCCTCAAATTCAGTGATGAAAAAGTCAAAAGCGAGCGTGAAGACAAGCAGTCAAACTTTCAATCGCAGTGGCTGTTTGGCAAAGACGCAACGTACACCAAGCTGGCTAGCATGCTGTCTAAAAAGGCTCGCATCAAAATCACCAATATTACCGATAGCTACAGCTTTGAACAATACAAAGCGGATAACAAGCAGTTTGTGCCGCTATACACCATAGACAAAGAAGGCAAATTGCATGTCATCACCGACAAGTTCGATGGTACGGTACCACGTGATCGCAAGCTTATCTCACTGGTAATAGAGGATGAAGTACAGCCAAAACCAGTCGATGTCACGCCTAAGCAAGAACAGGCACGGATGGCCGCTGATGCCAGCTTTGAGTCCAGCTCAAAAGCGCCTGAAAAGCGTAAAGAAAATGAGCCGGTCGATGACAATTCTGAACAAACAGCTGATGATGATAACAATAGTGATGTCGCTAAACAAAATGGCGCCAGTGAGACAGCCACCAAACCAAGCAACAATACTGAACCGACGCACTCACCAACCACGGCGACAGACGAGACAAAAACAGTGCCTGATTCTGTGGTCAATACAGGAGTGATGTCAGCAAATTCAACCGCTGTATCCAAGACTAAAGCATCTGCCAGTAGCAGTGCCAACGGCAACGGTAATGCGCCTAAAACCAAGAAAGGCACGCTCGATCCTAATCGCTTTCCTGACTCTGGTAAAGACATGACGACCAACTCTGAGGTTGATATCGCTAAAGATACTGAGCCGAAGAACATGGATAATAGTGTAGGTGATAATATAGATAAATAGACGGCAATCGATAAAGCTGTTTCGTCCAACACATCCTAGTAACCAAAAAGCCCCAACACACTGTTGGGGCTTTTTGTTGCATGCTTATTTATAGCTAATACTGCAAACGAAGTTCATGCTGTCACTTTTTATAGCGATTTTACTCTATTTAATATCCAACTTATCTTGTACTGCCTGCCACACACGCGCACTCACCTCATCGGTACTTCCTGATGCATCAATACGCTGTATACGTTCGGGATACTGCGCGGCAAGCGTACCAAATCCTTGATGCACCCACGTAAAAAACTCAGTGGCTTGCTGCTCAAAACGATCCGCAGCACTGCGCTTATTAGCGCGTGCCATGCCTTCTAATACAGGCAAGTCTAACCACAATGTCAGCTCAGGCAACTGGGGCACAAATTGCTCGATAAGCGCATCAATCTTGGCTCGTACTGCTGCATCACCATGCGCACGACCAAAGCCCTGATAGGCAATGCTTGAATCAGTAAAGCGGTCGCATATCACCCATGTACCGCGTTGTAACGCAGGTAGAATGACTTGCTGCATATGGTCACAGCGCGCGGCAAATAGTAGCAATAACTCTGTATCGTCATTAATATCGGTCACAGGGTCTAGTAATATCTCTCGCAAACGCTCTGCAAACGGACTGCCACCCGGCTCACGGGTACGCAGATAGTCGATGCCATTGTCTTGTAGACGTGAGCACAGTTGATCAATAGCGGTGGTTTTCCCCACGCCTTCTGTCCCTTCAAAGCTGATAAAACGCCCTTGATTAGGCATAATATCGGGGTTTTCTTTAGGCGAGGTTGTTTGAGATAACTGCTCTTGTACAGGTGCTGACATGATATGACCTTGTGTCATTGATAAGCGTCATGTAGTTAGATAGCTAATGACACAACGCTCAGTAAATGATAGGTTTTTTGAGAAGCGATAGAAGTGCTGGCTTTATATACCAAGTTACTCTGCTGCTGCTTGTGCTTTCTTTTCGCGCATGACTTTTAAATAATCTTTTACCGCTTGGTTATGCTCAGCCAAGCTATTGGTAAATTTGTGACCGCCATTACCCGTCGCTACAAAATATAATGCCTCGCTGTCTGCTGGATGCAGAGTTGCCTCGATGGAGGCCGCAGATGGCAGTGCGATTGGCGTTGGTGGTAAGCCATCAATTTGATACGTATTATAAGACGTTTTTTCATTGATGTCCTGACGACGAATATTACCATCATAGCGGCTACCCATACCATAGATAATGGTCGGATCCGTTTGCATGCGCATGCCTTGATTCAGACGGTTTCTAAATACTGCAGACACCAACGGACGCTCTTCTGCTACGCCGGTTTCTTTTTCGATAATAGACGCCATCACTAGCGCTTCATAAGGTGTGGCATAAGGCAAGTCCGGTGCACGGCTTTCCCATGCATCATTTAGCGCTTGCTGCTGGCGTTTATACAAGTCAGTCAATACCTGTTTATCACTGGTGTTCTCACCATAATAATAAGTATCAGGGGCGAACCAACCTTCTAGATTATAATTGACGATAGCATCATCACTATCAGTCACAGAGCTTGGCAGTATACTACTTAGCTCTAACGCCTTAGCGATACTGGCATTGTCGCTACCCTCGATTAGCACTTCTTTTTTGATGCCATCATTAGCACGTAATATTTGATACAAGTCTTTCGAGGTTTTGCCTTCGATGATTTGTACTTTTACCATCGCTGCATCTGCCCCCTGTGCTAGCACTTGCAACGCCTCAGCCATGGTTGGGTTTTCTGGTAGTTGATAAATCCCAGCATGTAGTGGCGCATCGACTTGCGATTTGACATACATCTTAGCCACGCTCACCGAAAACAGCGGAATCTGCTGCTGCCACTGCGGCAGTAAGCCATAATAAGTTTGACCCTGCTCAATCGTAACCTTCTGCGCTGGTTGCTCGATACGTCCGAATAAGGTTTGATAAACCATCACTAAGAAAAATACAGCAATCAATCCAAGCACGAGCAACACCTGATATCCACGCTGCATAAAAAACGATTGATTGTCCACTTTATATTTACGTGGCTTGCTATCCCCGCTTATGAGTGAAACGTCTGTCGCTGGTTTTTCCTCCACTTCATCCACTATCGGTCGTGAGTCTGATAGTGTGGTATCGACACGCTCTTCAACACTGTTATCATACTTATTCGATGGTTCATCATTGGGACGTTTAGGAGGCGTTTCAGGTGTGGGCGTGCTCATGGCAACTCGCGAGGCAAATGTTTGCTAGAATTTAGCACTGAACCGTGCGATTTTCAATGTTATTTGCTTAGCTTATGCATTATCTTGCTAGCTAGGCACATTTATATGGCTTAATACTCATAGGCTATTGTCATCAATATTGACGTATCTATTAAGAATGAAAACATTTTATGAATCTACATTTCAATCAAAGTCTTGCTAAAAACTATAAGTCACCCAGCCAAATAATTCGAGTATTGAGTGAGAATTGGGTCGCAACCAATAGCTACTGCCCTAACTGTAACACTCAACCGTTATCAGAATTTACGAACGGTAAACCAGTTGCTGACTTTTATTGCGCAAACTGTAGTGAGCAATATGAGCTAAAAAGTAAAAAATCTAAATTAAGTAACATTATTAATGATGGTGCTTATAAGACAATGATTGAACGCATCAATAGTGAGGATAATCCCAATTTTTTCTTCCTGACATACTCAAAAGAGCTGACGGTAAATAACTTTTTAATTATTCCTAAGCAATTCTTTAAGCCTGATATTATTATCAAGCGTAAGCCATTATCAGCGACTGCCAAGCGTGCAGGTTGGGTCGGCTGTAATATCGACTTACGCCAAGTGCCAGAATCGGGCAAAGTGTTTTTGGTTAAAAATCAGCAAGTCATACCGCGCGATGATGTCACTCAACAATTTCAAAAAACCTTATTTTTACGTAAGCAAACTAATGCTTCTCGTGGTTGGACACTAGATGTCTGGCAGTGTATCGACAGACTTGATACGGATTTTTCGCTAAAGCAAGTTTATACTTTTGCTGATGAGTTAAAACGCAAACATCCCAAAAACAAACATATTCAAGATAAAATTCGTCAGCAATTACAAGTGTTACGCGATAGAGGCATTATTGAGTTTGTGAGCCGTGGCTACTATCGAAAGTTATACTAACCGCTTCTCGTTGTAGCGCTCAGGTCTCGGCTTTCCTTTTTTATCGCGGTACACATCAGTAATTAACTCATCTCTATCATCCCATAGCGGTAATCTTGCAGTAGCAACGAGACGCTGATGAAATTTATGCGCTGGGTAATTCCAATCAATCTCGTCATTAATTTTGAAAAAATGCTCTTCACGATAATCAACATAAGCGTTCATTCTATTTTTCACATAATCATTCCACTGCCATAAAAGCTGAACTGGATTGCGAGTAGGTTTGGTAAAAGCTTTTAAGTTGACCGTCAATGCACACATCACTAGCTCATCATTAGGAGTGACAGAAATACGCTGCTCAATAACCTCCTCTCGCGTGTACGCATACTCGAACATACCGCCAAAGGCTACAAACCTTTTAAAATCTAGTAAATACATCACACCAAATGATAATTGAGTATAAGGCGATAAATGCACAATTTCATCAGGCTTACTTCTAGCCAGTTGGCAAATTTCATCAAAAATCATCAAACGACGGATTTGTAGCGGAATTCGTTTATCTTCATAGACTGAGTGCATGCGATTTTATCCTTTTAAAACTTTTATGAAAAAAGGATCATTGATCGATTTGCGCTCAGACACAAGTCAACGTAACAAAATACGATCACTTCTTTTGAGCGCTTTTGCTAATCTATTTGGCATAGATAAAAAACAGATTTTGAGTATGACAATTTTTAATTATTGAGAACAGTTATGATAAAGAAAGGCGATTTGAATACTTATCAAATAGAGGTAGTCGAAACGATGAGTGCCATTATAGAAGTGGTTGCAGAAGATAGTGAAACAGCCCTACTAAAAGCGCGAGGAATATATCGAAACGAAGATATTGTTTTATACCCAGATGACTTTATCGACACTAAATTTAATATTTTTCAATAATAGCTAGACGGATTCAAACCTCACAATCTCACCCGATAGTAACGTCAAGCTACTCATTGGCATGACGCCACGCAGTGCATTGCAAAAGAAAATCTGCGTTAATTTAGGTAGATCATCATCTTGAAGCGACCTTATCACCACTGGGTATTGTGTCCTTGATAACGCATCGATAATGACTTGCCGCATGACACCATCGACACCCGATTGCGCCATAGATGGCGTATACCATTGGCCTGTCGTCAGATAGCTTGCATTGTCTTGATAATGTGGAAGCGTAGATGGTTTTTCTGATGCTGATGTTGTACAAGGCGATTCTGATAATTGATAAAACACATTACTCATCGTACCTTCGACCCACTGCCCGCTCATGTCACGTAGCAGACCCTCGCCGATGCTTTTTTCAGTTTTGAGTTTTGGTATTTGGGCTTTGATATCTTGCAACTCACCACTTGCTAGCACGTTATCTAAGCGATTGAGGGTTTTGAGCCCTGCCAGCGTTGATGGTAGACAGGAAATCTGCGACGACAGACAAACCGCAGTGCTAATAGGCTGTAAGGGAATGAAACGATCATCAGGTAGACGCAATTGCTCCGCTGTATCCACTCTCATCGCAGAAGGTTTGAGCCAAACCTCACAAGCACTACCAAACGCACTTGGCGTATAACAATAACCACGAATATCTTGTGTGCTGCGGGTGACAATCAGCTTGAGCATACCTTGTTGTAGCTGCTGAGCATGCGTCTGCAACTCATTTAATAATAAGTCGCTGTCTAGCTCGATATGTAATGCCTTGCTATGAGAAATAAGGCGCTGATGGTGATAATCTAACCACAATATTTGACCATCAATGACACCCATGGTGGTAAAAAACCCATCGCCGTAGGCCAGTCCACGATTGTCCAATGATAAACCAGCCGTCGAGGTATCTACTGTTGATTGATTCAACGTATTCTCTAGTGAATGCAGACACAACCAGCCAGTCGGCGAGGAATGAGCTGTCACTGTTTGATCATCGTCTTAGCTGTCATCGGTTGGGGCCTCAGATTTGTTAATGACCAACATACAGCTATAAAACTCACACTTTGCCAACTCGACCTTTTGACCACCGATGGTTTTATTTTTAACGATTTGCACATTGAGCATATCAGACACGAGATTACCCCCTTCATCACCCATCAATTCACGCGCGAGCTTATAGGCTTTTTCAGCATGCTCTTGGCTCAGCTCTTTTTCTTCATCAGAGTCGGTAGGGTTGGCAAAATACCAACCAAGCTCGAGATATTTTTCAGAATCAATAATATCTAAATAAGGCGCATCGGTATCCATAAAACGATACTTGGCAGCCGGATTACTGGCATAGTCTAAGCTGTTTTCATCGGTACTCACCACATTGCCAAAAGTCGCTTGGATACCCTCTAAATCATTAACATTGAGTGATTCTACATTTTCACTGCCCCATGCTGTGATATCATATTGCACTTGTTTGCCTGGCTGAACAGTTGCACCACTTACGTCAGTATCTGCTGCTGTCGTAGTTTCAGTTTCAGCAACGCTCTCCTCTCCAACTTCCGCATCGATACCTGCTTTATCTTGGACATCATCTACGCTGCTGTTACAGCCACTCAACGACACACCAACTGCCATTATCGTACCGACCAAAAAGGTCTGTAGGCTATTATTCCACATGGGCAATTTACTCACACTTTTAGATTTATCTCAAAATAACATTAACAAGCCGGCCAATATGCCACTGCTAATGCATAAGGTTTTTATAAATAAGTTGTCTGATGACTTTCTTGGATCTGCTGAACATTCAAAGTCAATTTATTATCACTTAATAGGACGTGTTGAACACTTTGATATCACATTTTATGTTACATAGTGTACCCAACTGCTTAACACTTGACCACCCTTTACGTTACGGATAACACTCCTAGAGAGTACATATTTGTTAATTAT
>NZ_JBQSXG010000125.1:0-8364 GCF_052378005.1 Psychrobacter sp. AOP31-B2-9 | reverse complement strand
TAAAAAATATTGTGCCATATAATATTACTCTAAATACATACGAAAATATTATATAACCAACCCTTTATAAGTTAGACATGGTGCCAGTCTCGCTGCGTCTACGACTTCTAAACTTGGATCAGCAGTTCTACCATAAAAACACACCCTCATCCAAATCAAAAATCCATCGTTGCTGAAAGCATAAATGTACGCGGATCACCTAAGGCAAGATCGTTGTAAGATGCCGTTGTCCAGTATGCCTTATTCATCACGTTATCAACACGTGCTCGAATGGTAAGAGGGGTTTGATTAACAGAAGTTAGATAACGTGCTCCAATATCGTATGTGGTGTGACCTGGTAACGACTGTATATTATCATTTTCAAGATATTGTTTAGATACGGCATTTGCATTCGCTGTTAGCGTTAAATTTTCTATAAAAGGTAAATCCCACTCTGCCCCAATTTTAGATTGCCACTTTGGAACACCTGCAGCTTGATTGCCTTCATTAACACCATTATTTGTTTTAGTTAACTTCGCATCAATATAGGTAATACCACCCATCAAGCGTACACTCTCAGCAGGCGAGCCAAAGAACCCCCACTCTACACCTCGATTACGCTGTTCACCAGCATAAGAGAAAACATTGGTATCTGTATCGGTATAACTATTGGGTTTTTCAATTTCGTAGAGACTAAGGGTATGAGTAAACTCGCCACGATCCATTTTTATTCCTATTTCCTTTTGTTTCGTTTTATAAGGAGCAAATATTTCACCTGAGTTTTCTGCACTTGTTGGTGCTGTAGCGCCTTTGCTTAGTCCTTCTATATAGTTCGCATACAAAGAAGTTTGATCTGTCATTTTTGTAAGAAACGCCACTGACGGCGTTATAGCGCTTTCATCATACTTAGTACCTGAGGATAAGATACCTCCCGTTTGTTCTGTTTCTAGCTGCTGATACCGAGCACCTAAGGTGAGTTGGTATTTATCCTGATCAAACGATAAAGTGTCTGCAATTCCGTAGCTGGTCAAATTTGTGTCAGTCGTCAATAACAACGGCACATCAAAGTTTAGGCTAGGTGTTTCCCATACTGGATTATAAATATTAGTGTCATAGGTATAAGTGGCGTCAAAGTACTTAGCGTTTAAATTGTACTCTTCATTGTAACGAGTAACATTCGCCGCAATCTGATGGTCAATCATTCCTGTCGAAAAATTGCTGTTCAGCCCTACTTCCATAGAGACTCTTTCATTATCATCAGCAACGTATCCAATCGTCGTAGTCATATCTCCATCAGAATTATACACCTGCGCTTTTGCTGCACTGAGTCCTTTAAACTCCATTTTATTAGCACCTAGGGCGGCATAGACAGTCGTTTGATCAGTCACATCAAACTCACCGCGTGTGATTGCACCTTTTGTTTCAGTATCATAAAAAGCCCAGCTTGGATTCAATAACGTATCTGGATCTGGTGCACTGGGAATATCAATACCTGATGCTACCGTAATACCACGAGTCGGCCCATCGACATGCTCTGTCGTCGCATAAAGATCCGTTGAAATTCGTGCACGTTCGCCTTTCCAATCTAAGGCAAGAGAGCCCACTTTAGCCTCTTTATCTTGGTCATTAATCGCACTTTCACCATCTCTATAAGCACCGTTTACACGCACACCAAACTGTTTGTCTTCACCGAATCGGCGGCCAACATCTACACTCCCACCAAGCTGCGAGTCTGATATGTACTTAGTCGTCAATCGAGTGAGTGGCTCATCACCTGCTCGCTTAGTGACTAGATTCACAGAGCCACCTACAGAGCCGTTAGGTGACATACCATTGAGCATTGCTGACGGACCTTTGAGTACCTCAACACGCTCAAACATTTCAGGCGAACTGCGGTAATAAGGCGCCATACCAGACAATCCATTTACTGTCACATCATTACTATTCGAAGCAAAACCACGGATAGAATAACTTTCAAGATTTTCTCCACTTCCTCCACTGGTATAAACAGAAGGATCCGTTGCAGCAATAATCTCACTAATATCTGTGGCTTGCTGATCCTCAATAAATTTATCAGTATAACTAATGGCACTAAATGGTGTTTCTAAAAAGTCTTTGTTTCCCAAAAATCCAACATGATTGGTATAGGTTACTTGCCCTCCAGAATAGGTTTGATTATCGTTGCCTTCAGCCACTACTGTTATCGCTGGTAGTGTGGTAGTTGGTATCTCTTGATTGGCTCCTAAATCTATATTTTGGTTTTGCTGTTCGGTATCCAATTCATTAACTTGCTGACTGCTGGTCAGGTCGCTATCTTCCTGTGCATAAGCTGATGGCACACATATAAATACAGTCCCAGCCGCTATACCTAAAGCCATCGCAAGCTTTGCCGATACAATATAATTAAGGGCGAAAGACGGTTTGGTCTGTGTCGTCCATCGTTTAACATTACTTTTATGATTTAGCTGCTGAAGTTGATACATAAAAACATCCTCTTATTTTTGTAAAAATATAAATACGAATAAAAACACAAATGATAATCATTAATAATTTTAGATAAAAAACTTTCTGCTTCTCATTTAACTATTTACTGGCTCTAGGGCGTGTCTTCATTTCAAAAATAGTGATAAAAATGAGATAAATTGCCGTCAAACAAGAAAAGTAGCGCAGATAATATCGGGATATTAACCAGCTATTTGACGATGTTTGGCAAGATTTAGCCATTTTTAGCCCATTTAGATGACTATCGGGTGAATTGAAGACACGTCCTAGTTCAAAAACTCTTTCCTCTTAGAATATGTCTAGGAGATTGACTGATAACCTTTGAGAACATCATCCATAATAATGTTGAGCGAGGTTGGACTAGCAGCCGCTATATACCACGCATCCGCATCAACAAAAACGACATGACCATTTTTCCATGCTTTTGTTTGACGCAATAAAGGGTTGCTAATGTCATCAGGACTTATAACAGAGCGACGCTCCATGACAGCGGTACGGTCCACAATATAAATAATATCCGGATCCGCCTGCTGTATGAATTCGCTAGAAATAGGCTGCCCATGTAGGCTAGTTTCTACCGTGGTACTTGCAGGTTTGACACCCAAATCATTAAAGATAAAACCATAGCGTGACTGCACACCAAAATTACTAAAAGCTCCGTTGTTATGTAAGACAACCAATGCTTTTTCTGGGCGATTTTTTGTGAAGGTCTGAACCTCTTTAACTCTTGTATCTAACTGCTTGACCTTTTCCTCCGCCAACGCTTCCTTATCAAAAATACGACCCAGTGTTAATAGATGATTTTTGACACTGGCTATATGCTGCTGATGACTGTTATTAAAATTCACATCGAAATGTAGGGTTGGTGCAATTTCTGACAGCTCTTGATAATGAGCCGCATGAAGTGGCGTCATCAAAATAAGATCAGGATGTAGTGCATGGATACGTTCCATATTCGGTTGTACAATAGCGCCTAAATCCTCCACACTAGCATCATCTTTATACTGAGCAAGAAAATGAGGTACATAATCTTTCACCATGCCTGCAATTGGCACATCAAGCTGATCCAAAAAATCAGCTTCATTCATATCCAGTACCGCGACACGTTGCGGACGATTATTAATGACAGTAGTACCAAGCTCATGATCGATGGTAATAGGTGTGTCTAGCGCTTGTATCGTCTGCACAGATTGAGTAGATTCTTTTTCACATCCTTGCAGTGGAATAGCTGCCGAGATCGCTAATGCCCAGACCCAACCGCTCTTTTTCAAACTCATACTTTTACCCCTGATAAATTGAAGTAGTTGCACAAGCAACCACGTTCATTACGAATAATTTCAAAATCAAGATCGTATAGCTCACTTAAATTGGTTTCTGTCACAACCTGTGCAGAGACTCCACTGAAGCTAAGCGCACCATTTTTCAAAGCCACAATATAATCAGAATAATTGGCCGCAAAATTGATATCGTGAATCACCAAAATCACCGTACGGCCCTGCTCATCACATAGACGACGTAGGGCTTGCATAATCTGCACAGCATGTTTCATATCTAAATTATTCAGAGGCTCATCCAATAACAACACGTCCGTTTGTTGCGCAATAGTCATTGCCAAAAAAGCCATTTGACGCTGACCACCACTTAATTCATCTAAATAAGCGTGACGTAAAGGCTCTAATGCTAAAAAACCAATCGCCTCATCAATGATTTGTCGATCCTCTATCGTCAACGAGCCACGACTATACGGAAAACGTCCAAAAGAGATCAGCTCTTCCACTGTCAATCGTAAATTAAAGCCCGGAGACTGCCGCAGTGTGGCCACATGATGAGCATACTCAGAAGTACGAATTTCACTGATTTTTTGACCATCAAGTGACACATAACCACTACTCGGCTCCAATAACCTAGCCATCATCATCAATAAAGTAGACTTCCCTGCACCGTTAGGACCGATTAATGAGGTGATACGCCCCGTTGGAAACGCCAGAGAGACATCAGATAGCACGGCTTTTTTACCATAACTTTTATGGAGGTTACTAACGGTAATCATGTAATCCCTCTAGTACGAACAGTCAATGCCAGAAAATAGATACCACACACCAGATTGACAAGAATACTGACACTGGTTTTATAGTTAAAAACATGCTCAACGAATATTTGTGCAATCAAAAATATGGCTATAGAGACCGCACAACCTATAGGTAATGTAACTTTATGCTTACTACTTCCTGCAAGCGCATAAGCTATATTGGCAATGAACACGCCCATAAAGGCCGTGGGGCCAATCAAGCTCGTTGACACAGCGACGAGGATGGCAATTAAAGCCAAATACAACTTGACGTATTTGGCATGATTGATACCAAGTGACATCGATTGCTCACGACCGAGAGCCATCACATCTAAAACAGGTAACGTCTTACGACTCACCCATAACACCGTTACTACCGCTAGTACGCCATACCAAACGGTTTCAGGATTGGATCTATTAAAAGAGGTATAGCTCAACCCTTGAAAAACCGAAAACTCACCTGGACTGATACGAAGCTGAATAAATTGTGTGACCGTGCCAATGACCATTGTCAAAACCAGACCAAATAGCAGCAGCATAAAGACATCGCTTTTGCATCGAGGTAACAGCAAACGATGCAGTGCCCACGAATACACCAGCATCAACATGATGGATGCGATGAAATTACCGCTGACACTTAGCATCATCAGCCCGTTCGTACCCATAACCAAGAGCAACAGCGCTTGCCACAGCAAATAAACAGCCTCATACCCCATAATTGAAGGCGATAAAATACGGTTACCTACAATGGTTTGAAATACAATGGACGAAACAGCTAAGCAGACACTACCAAGTACAATGATTACTAGACGCATAAAGCGTTTCGGAATCAAATAATCAAAATCTAATCCTGAGCCTATCAATAAGAAAACAAGCGCCAAAAGAAGAATCAGTAGCAGCATCGTCCATATTTTTACAGCTTGGCTCATTTGACACCCTTCATAATCAACATGAGGAAAATCACACCGCCCACCCCACTAGCAGTCAGCCCGATAGGGACTTCGAAAGGATAGATAATGACTCGCCCAAAAATATCACAAATAAGCAGTAAACCAGCGCCGCCCAGTGCAACGATGGGCAATGTTCTTGATAAGTTTTCTCCATATTTCAGAGCGACTAAATTAGGGATGACAAGGCCGACAAAAGGTATCGCACCAATAGTGATAACCGATGCCGCAACGGTCACCGACACTAAGATAAGCCCCAATGCAGCTGTCGCAGCATAACGCAATCCCAAACTGGCTGCCATTTCCTCACCCATGCCCATCACCGTGAAACGATGCGCATAAAGATAAGCCAATACAATAATGGGCAAAATGATATAAATAAGCTCATATTGACCTTGTACAACCCTCGAAAAATCTCCTAACAACCAGCCTTGCATACTTTGTAAAATATTATGCTGATAGGCATAAAACTCAGCTATCGAACTCAGCACACTGCCATACATCAACCCAAGTACAGGAATCAGCACAGAGTTTTTGAAGGTAATACGGCTGATGATAAAAATAAAAAGCAGACTCGCTGCAAAACAAAAGAGCATAGCAAATAGCATTTTATTGCTTGTGCTGGCACTAGGAAGCATCGTTAGTGAGACCAAAATACCAAGCTTGGCTGCATCCAAACCACCTGATGTGGCAGGTTCGACGAACTTATTGCGCACAATGTGTTGCAGAATAACACCACTGACAGACAACCCTACCCCTGTTAAAAGCAGTGCAATCAATCGCGGTATACGGCTGGCCGTGATGGTCAACCACGCGTCGCTTGAAAAATTAAAGAGCGCGACAATTGACGTCTGCTTTGAACCCAGCATTAAAGAAATAGCACAGAGTAAAGTGAGTAACAAAAATAGTAAGCGCATTATTGAAACTCTTCTGACTTATATAGATACGAATGAATTTTTACTCTACAGAACACCATCACAAGCCTATAAAGCAATTTGCTGGGAATTTTTTCATTAAAGTATAAATGAGAATCAATCATACTATGCTTGTTTGAATAGATACATTGAGTATAAGGTGAAACTGGGAAGTTATACGGTGAATAAGGGAACTTATTCAGAATGGCATCTAATCATTTTCCAATGTCAAAAAATCAGATGAACTCAAACACAGCAAGAGGTTGGCGTAAATAATTCGCCTGTATTCAAGGCCTGTTTAGCGTATTTTAGAGAATAGTAGCAGCTTGACATAAATAGGCCGACTAGATAAGTTGTGTGGGAGTGACGCCATAAAATTTGGCGAATGCTTTGCTGAAATTACTGGGATCATGATAGCCAACATACCATGCCGTTTCCTGAACACTTTTATATTCATCTAACAATAAACGCATTGCTTCCTGCATACGTAATTCACGGATGAACTGACCTATTGTTTTGCCCGTTTGTTGTTTGAACTGTTGTTTTAGATAGCATTCGTTTATACCCACTCGTTGAGACAACAAGGAGATTGTTAGCTTATGCTTGTACTCTTGGCGAATAATATCAACGGCGTGATCAATTTGGCTTTTTTGGTTTATTAATCGACCAGATTTGTCCTGAATACCTAGCATGTCTTGACAGAGAAGTAACGCTTGGCTCTCTAAAGTCAAGCGATCACTCAAAGTGTAACAAGGTAGTGAGAGGATATAAGCGGCGCGAGCAAGTAGCCGTGGCTGATTTGATAAACGGACCTGAACCATTTCAGGATCTTGATCGTCAGCTGGCAATAACCAAGCCGGCAAATCGAAGCTTTCTGCCCAACGTGACAGTAGCTCTTGATTAAAATCGATCGATACTACATGGCTATTTATGGATGGTCTCTGCAAATACTCAGTATCGGTAGTAGAGTTTATATCACCAAAATCTCCTGATCGTCGCCAAACTTGCTTCGAGTGGATGTTTGTATCGGTAGGTAAATTACTAGCATGTAACGTATAGTTTGCATCTACAACCAAATGCATGCCAACATCACAAGAAAATGGCGCAGCCGGTTCAACCACAGGTTGCTCATCCGTGATGCAGTTTCGGCCGAGCACAATACCGTTATGCAAGCTCAGCAAGTCACCATAACCAGAGCTACCATCGTAAGTTGGACGTTTAATCAAATAATCAGAATCAGGGCGATCAAAATCCCAATATTTGGTCTGATAGTGGTCATAAAATGTGTTCAGGTCTGCCATAAAAATATAATCACAATGTTTTAGGATGTGGTTTGAGTGAGTAGAGAACAGATGTTTTATTACATCCAGATAAAACAGATTCATTTGAATGAGTCGTAAAATTTCAACTCTTGAAGTAATCATAGCATTATTAGCAATAAACAATCATTTTAATGTAAATGATTATCAATCAAATATAGATAACTGTAACTAATATATCAGGATGAAGTAATAATGAGCCTACTTATAGCCAACATAAAGAATGAACTGGATGACATTAAAGCATTTTGGAAACCTACTGATATTGCACAATTTAATCAGTTGACCGTCAAACTGGCCAAACTAAAAGGCGAATACGAGTGGCATAATCACGAACATGAAGACAAGTTATTTCACATACTGTCAGGACAGTTATTTATTATATTAAAAGACAAAACTATAGAAGTGAATGCTGGTGAAATGGTCGTTATTCCTAAGAATACTGACCATAAGCCTCATGCTCCGACTGAGGCTAGCGTGATGTTTTTTGAGCCTTTATAAATCAGAACCCACATTTACTGGTAACTCTAATGATCAGTTAACGAAATCACTGCCTATAAAATAATATCATCACATACATTTTAGTCGACCTACCTTGATATGGTAGAGGCTGAGAAAATGGAAGCAGAAATCAT
>NZ_JBQSXG010000124.1:0-8647 GCF_052378005.1 Psychrobacter sp. AOP31-B2-9 | reverse complement strand
AAAAATGCTTCAATAATTAACTAATTTTAGAAGTGCCAAACGTATTACGATAAGGTATGTTAGCTCCTTTCTGTTCTACCTTACCTATGTAAAATGCTCTTAGGGCGTGTATTCATTTTAAAAATTGTGATCAAACAAGGAAAATAGCGCAGATAATATCGAGATATTAGTCAGCTATTTGACGCCGTTTGGCAATATTTAGTCATTTTTAACCCATTTAGATTATTATCGATTGAATTGATGGCACGCCCTAGACGACTATATCCTGGCTTGAAACATTTTCAACCTTCTACCTTAGTTGTGAACTCTCAAAACTATCTGTTATTTACTAAAAATTATTTGCTAACCGTTTTCTAGTCATTTGTTTATGTTACCATTCTCTTTTTATAAGTTACAGCTTGTAATTAAGTGTATGGACTACTTTCAAGCATGTTTTTGACGTAAATGTTTATTATCCAATTGAGCTGATTCTAATTTGGTTTTAATAAATCATGTAGCTTTTAATCTTTTATTCGGTGGCATAGGTGATATTGATGGATTGGTTCAAAACGGCGCAATTTGTGCAAGAATTTTATATATTTCCTATATTGGTTTCTATCTTATTGATATTAATATTTTTAATTTTTATTTTCAGTTATTTGGTACCTGCTGTAGGATTAAATAAAAAACTCTCACAATTGGTGGGTGATTTAGAAAACATCAATCGTGATGTCAATAAAGACTCATTAGACGACAAGTTTGATGGCAACCCTTCTTTGAAGCAAGCTTGGATAAGTTATAAACAAACCTTTCATAATACTTATGAAACAGTGGATGGCGAAGCTAAGGTAGCTTATTCAAGGGCAACGGTGCCCAGTGAGGTGTTTTTTAGCGAAGCCATCATCGTTGATACTCCTCTAAAAGTAGAGTTTTATAGGCACTTACCCGGTATGATTACTGGTGTAGGTATTATCGTGACATTTGCCGGCCTGTTGATTGGATTGTTAGCGTTCGACCCTGCTGGCAACCCTGACAAGGTTCAAGACAGCTTGACATTATTGCTAAAAGGCGTGGGAGAGGCTTTTATGGCTTCTGGATTGGCTATTGCAGTCGCTATGCTGATTACACTTCTTGAGAAGTTTTGGCTAAGAAAATGTTATGAGCGGCTGCAGCGCTTACATGCCGCCATTGATGATACCTTTACCTTTGATGACAGTGGCGAAGAGTATCTTGCAAAATTGCTTAAATCTTCGGAAGCCAATGAAACCAATGCGCGCCAGCTAAAAGATAGCTTAGTTAATGATTTAAAAGCTATGATGATTAATTTAGTTGAAGAAAATAAAAAGAATCAGACAGCTTTTGCGACTCATTTGAGTGACTCTTATGCTCAAACGAGCCAGTCGATGGCAACCCAGATTGGCGATTCGATTAAAGATAGCCTTCAAGATCCTTTAGATAAGATTGCCTTGAGCGTGCAGCAGGTGAGCGGCGACCAAGGCTCAGCTGTACAAGACCTTATGACTGATGTGCTAGCCGCGTTCATGAGTAAGCTAGAAACGACATTTGGCGGTCAAATGACAGGTATGAGCGAAATGATGACTCAATCTGTCACGGCTATGCGTGAGATGCAGTCAGGATTTTCTCAATTAATGACAGACATGCAAACCAACAGTGAGGTTTCGACCAAAACGTTAGAGACCCAAATGGCAAAAATGATGGATGATATTCATCAAAAGCAGAATGAGATGTCTATCCAAATGACTGAAATGGTAGAAAATCTATCTGCAGGTTCGGCCAAGATTGGCGATCAAGGGCTGCATGCTGTTGAGCAGCTGAATAGTAAAGTGTCAGAAATGGTGTCGGGTTTAGGTACTTCAATGTCAGGTTTGCTATCAAATGTGGCAGAGCAACGTATCGATCAGGATCGCCAAATATTAGACAATCAGCAAAAATTGAATGAGCAGTCATCCATATTGATTGATAACTTAGGCAGTGAAATTAAAGAGTTGATTGTTCATAGTCAAAATGCCGTTCAGAGTCATAAAGAAAGCATCCAAAAACTCTCTCAAGTGACCACCGATAGTATTACTGGTATGAATACTGGCGCAGAAAAGATGCGCTTAGCCTCTGAGCAGTTTACGACGGCTGGTAGCTCACTAATCACAGTGACTGGTAAAACCTCAGAGCTTATTGCAGAGGTTAATACCACTTCAACCAACATGACCAGTGCTAGCAGCAACCTCATCGAGTTGATACGAGATTATAAGAACTCTCAAAACAGCGTTAATATTGCCATTGAAACACTAGAGAGTCTTATTCAGCAGTCAAAATCTGAAGCTGGCATGAGTAGTAAAATGCTTAATGATATGCAGAATATGACCACAGCTTTAGACAAAGTGAAGATGGAAATGCAAGAGTATCTATCAGAAGTGAGTGATGTTTTGGTGAAGAGCTTTGATAGCTTTGGCAGCTCCGTTGAAAGCAGTCTAAATCAGTCGCTAAAGTCTTTTGATAACACACTTGACCAATCCATTAAACGTCTGGCAACCGGCATTGAAGGCCTAGGTGATGTAGTAGAAAACCTTGAAGACCTTACGCAAAAAACCAGACGCTAATTCGGGAGTGTATCGCTAATGATTGGTAACAGGTACGCGAAGAAGCATCGTTCAAAAGATGAGGGTGAAAAACCTTTTTGGATTTCATTTGCCGATTTGATGACAGCGCTAATGACATTATTTTTGGTAGTGATGGCAGTATCTTTAATGGTCGTCACTAAGAAAATTAATGAAGCCACACAAGCAGAGAAAGAACGCAGTTCAGAGGTATTAGATATCTGTACTAGTATTAAAGATGACCCTACTTTAAAGAATCAGCTGATCACCGTAGACTGCAAAGAAAACCGTATAAATTTTGGTGAAGCGGGTCGGTTTGGGTACAACGATTATCGATTGAATGAAGAGGGTATAAAAGCGCTAAGTGCCTTGGTGCCAGTTGTCTTAGAAGCTGCTAATAGTGAGAATGGCAAAAAATGGTTTAAGCAAATTGTGATTGAAGGTTTTACAGACACAGATGGATCGTATTTATATAACCTAAATTTAAGCTTGCGTCGTTCGGAGTGGGTGATGTGTAGCTTGTTGGATCCCACATTTAATCAAGATCTAGATTTAACTGACACGCAAAAAAATCAAATTAAACAGCTGTTTCTAGCGGGCGGTGTGTCATTTAATTCAGCAAAAGACAGTAAAGAAGCCTCGCGCCGTGTAGAGCTACGAATGCAATTCTATGGTTTAAAAGAAAAAGACAGTGCTGAGGCGCAGCCGATTTTTGTTTCTGCTCCTATTGAAACCTGTCAGCTGGCAAGGTGAATGTGATGAGTATCGCTATATTAAAACAGAGGCTGAATCAGAGTGTCGATAATTTTTCTGAAGCCGACCAAGTACATAATAAATTTGCCAAACCGACCAAATTAATGAAGACATTAGCGCTCATTGAACGTAAATTTGATGATATGGAAAATACGCAGCCTATCGAAGAAAAAATTGCCAAATCGATTTTAAAGTTAGAAGAGCATGGCAAAGACTATTTGACAAAACGTGATTGGAAGAACCTAGCTTGGTCACTCAGTAAAAAGCTTTTAAATTATGAGGATAAAATCCTTTTCACCTTTATAGGTGGCCAGCTTATTGAGCAGTTTAGCAAGATGGAGCCTCAGTCACTAAAGCCTGTTTATTTCCCGCTGCTGTATGGTTACTTTGCAGTAGAGCAAGATGAGATAAACAAGCGGCCTAGTAACTGGATCCAGCTCAGAAATATCTTAAGTAGCAATCGCTCTACGTTATTTCAAGCCACGCTTAAGCCTAAAAAATGGCTTACCACGTTAACGGATCATCCTGAAGTGCTCTCACTAGATCCTTCAAAACGATTCATTCGTGATTTTTTACAGAATAGCGATGACAGCAGAGTTAGCAATCAGTTAGAAAGTTTGAGCATTGCACCAAACAGCTGGTTTTGGGACAGTTTGGTCAACTCATCTATCAAGTCTGTTAAGACCATGAAAGAAGAGGATTACTTTAAAGTGATTCCACGTTTTTTACTTCTATTAGAAAGAAATCCAATTTATACCACCGCTATTTTAACAGCTTTACTTGAACGTTACGCCTCTACCTCAAAGCGCGCGGTCGTACACGAAGCTTTAAAGCACGTCTGTTTGACGCAATGGGATAATCCGCAATACGACTCATCAGCAGGCTGGCGAAATGTCGGTTCAGATACTAGAAAAATGGTGGTTCAGTGGTTTGTCAGAGCCGACTTAGAAGCTTTCTTCAAATTATTCAGCCAAACAGCTGATGTCGACCGCTTTGATTATTGGATCAAATTTATTGATAAGATCTCGTTCTCTCAGATATTTTTAGGCCCAGCCGCTGTGCAATCTAGACATGCTGAGCATCGAAAGTTCAGGGAACTAAACCGCGGCAGATTAAAAAATCTTACGGGTTCTACTGCTAGTAATAATGCTTTTCTATTAAAAATTGACAACGTTCATATTGTTGATTTTTCAGATACTGGGAATGCTTGCTATGGGTATAGTGACTTACCTTTTAATCTTAGTAAGAAAAACATAACGGTTCATGAATTAAAGAGCAAACAGCATTCAATATTTAAAAGTGATTCTGGTCGGGCAACGAGTTTGAGTCATTCAGGAAACTGGGAAGCAAAGTTTGATGAAAAACTCGCTGAGCTAGGCGTCTTTGCCAGCCAATCCAGTAGTCCAAAATACAAAAAACGTTATTAAAGAGCTGATATGAAACTAGCGTTCTGGAAAAGAAAAAAATCCGTTGAGCCTGCTGCTGTAGAAGCTGAAATAGCAAGTATCATGCCTTTGCAGCTGCAATACGATGATATTGGCTTAAAGCGCGGCTATACAGCTGTGGCTAAAACTGATGCAGATTTCTATTGGGAGAGCTTGGCTGATGAGGAGGTTGTCTATCAGTCGGATGATAACTATATCTTACCATGGGAAGAGCTTTTTCAGATCCAACAAGACTCTGAGCATAAGGGTGTTATTGATCTGCTCAACCTGCCGTTATCAAATGATTTATACCCGGTCATTCGTAGTGAAAATGGCCTCAGTGATTCAGATTTTCAAATTATTTTGGAAGGCTGGTGTGATAACAACAAGGTTAAATTCAAAGGCTCAGTCAAGCGTACAGGGGCAATCATTAGTCTTGCCGGTAAAGAGTATCTGTTGAGTGAGGCGACTTGGAAGCTATTAGAGAAAATCAAAGAATTCTCTCATGTCACGGATAAAAACAAATCATTAAACCAAAAATACTGGGCACAAATACGCAGTTTAGCGAATAAAAGTGAGGCGAACTTAGATGAGTTTCTGCGTAAAACTATCGTACTTGCCCCAGAGGAGTTGCAACTTAATCTCCGTAAAAACTTAGTGAGTACAGAGTCAGTGGTAGAGGTGCAGCCTGACTTTAAAGACTCGCCCTCAAATTGGCTACAAACTTTTGATAAATATAATGACGTTCAAAACGAGTATACGATCAGCTTACCAGAAGGTGGTTTGGCACACGTTATCGTCGATCCACAAGTTAAAAGTGTACTCAATGAAATTAAGAAGATGCCAAATCGTCGGATAACTGGTGAGCGTGCACAAACCTTTTTGCATAATCCTTTTGCGCAGTTAGGTGAAGATGCCATAGAGGTTATATCCCCAGAGGGCTTTGAGCAATCCAAAAAAGAAGCAGAAATCTATAGCTATCGTTTGCTAATAGATAAAACCTATGATGAATTATCACATTTTAGTTCCGCTCAATTAATATTGCATGAAAACTCAATTAGAGCACAAGACCCTATTTTTTTAGAGCTTTCAAATATAGAGCAAGTTCAACACTTTATTGCTACTTATGAGAAATCATCACCAGTGTTCCTATGGGCAGGCTACAGTATAGATAGAACAAACTATTTAGATAACCAAGTGGAAGAACTGAAAAGTGATCTAGAAGAAATTCAGCAGCATGAAGATGATTTACAAACTAAAAATGTACTAGATTTAAATAATTACAGCGATCGAGTAATTGGTATTGGTGAAGCCGAAAAATTGAGTTCTGAAGCCATTCAAAAAGATAGTGGTGAATCTGAGTGGTTACCACAGAATCTTATAGATGGGTCAGCCGACTTATCTCAATTTACTTCTGATAATACTGATGCCACTACTGAGCTACTTGAGCAACGTATCCAGCATGCAGAGGCAGAAGGCGAGAGCTTTGTTATACATCCGGACAGCAACGTCTCCATTCCATTAGATGATGCAAAAAAATTACTTAATGATCTGCGTGATTCAAAGAGTGATGACCCAGCGGAAAACGACATAGAGCAAGAGCAGCCAGAAGCTGATGGAACAAAGAAAAAATCTACCTTATTGATTGCCAATAATATCGATGAGGCTGACTTTACTAAGAAGCGAGCCGAGACTCTAACTTTTGATGAAAGCAGCCGCCCTCAGGCCAGATTGCCATCAAGTTTTAGAAGCCAAGAATTTAGTTTAAAAAAGCATCAAGAGTATGGTATCGCTTGGCTACAAAATCTATATCAGTATGCGCCAACTCAGGTTAGCGGCTGCTTATTAGCGGATGACATGGGATTAGGAAAAACTTTGCAGTTACTTTGTTTCATTGGTGATTATTTAGAAGCTGCAGAAGATAAAAAACCTGCATTAGTAGTAGCACCAGTTTCTTTATTAGAGAACTGGGAGAGTGAAATCAATAGGTTTTTTAGTGCAAAATTCGGAAAAGGGTTAAGTTTATATGGCGATAACTTAAAACAGCGAAAAATACCCAAACACCTAATATCTCCTCAATTAAGAAACGATTACGGAATAACAAATCTACTTGAAGATAATTGGTTAGGTGGGGCAGATATCGTGCTGACTACTTATGAAACCATGCGAGACCTTGAGTTTTCTTTAGGGAGGGTGGATTGGAGTATCATGATATGTGATGAAGCCCAAAAAATAAAAGTGCCTACTGCAATGGTTACTAAAGCTGCTAAAGCCCAAAAAGCAGACTTTAAGATTGCTTGTACAGGCACGCCTGTAGAAAACTCACTGGTTGACCTATGGTGTTTATTTGATTTTATACAAGAAAATCTACTGGGTTCGCTTAGTGAGTTTAATAAAGAGTATCGTCGTCCTATTGAAAAGAAAGATGATGAAGATAGTGCGATAATAGATGAGCTTCGTCAATTGATTGAACCACAAGTATTAAGACGTATGAAGCATGATGTCGCTGAGCTACCAGCAAAACACGAAGTTAATGATTGCAAAAACATTGAAATGTCAACGCTGCAACGCACACTCTATAAACAAGTATCAAATGATTGTAGAAGCTTGTCTGAACAAGGGCATAAGGGTGTTATGTTAACTGCATTACATAGTATGCGAATGATTTGCGCTCACCCTCTAAAATTGCAAGAGCAAGCAACTATCAAAGATTCACCTAAAGCTGAGTGGTTAATAGACACTTTAGAGGTCATAAAGCAAAAAGATGAAAAGGTTATTATCTTTACTGAGTTCAGACCTATTCAAGTATTTTTAAAACGTCTTCTCCTTGAGCGATTTGGATTAAATGTTACTACAGTGAATGGAGATTCGAATACCAATAGTAGAAAAGGCTTAACCCGACAGGGCATTATTGATAAGTTCCAAGAAGTGAATGGTTTCAATGTAATTGTCTTATCCACGGTGGCAGTTGGCTTTGGTGTGAATATCCAAAAAGCAAACCATGTTATCCACTATACACGCAGTTGGAACCCAGCTAAGGAAGATCAAGCAACTGATAGAGCTTACCGTATTGGGCAAGATAAAGAGGTTTTTGTTTATTACCCATCTATTGCAGCAGATGATTTTGAAACCTTTGAAATCAAACTGGATAAGCTACTATCTAGTAAGCGCAGTCTGGCTGATGATATGTTGAAACCAAACGTAGAGCTTACTCAAGAACTGATTCAGTCGATTTATTGAGTAAGATTTTTAACAATGGGCTGTAGTAGATAGGCGCCATGCTAGACTACTTTTATGAAGCTAACCGATTGTAAAGTTCTAGCAGACACCGAACTGTAGTGATCAACTAACTTAGGACTGTGTTTAAGAGAAGAAGCGCTACCCACAAAAAAGCCTGACAGCTTAGCTATCTGGCTTTTTGTGGGTCAATACTAATTTGTTTTATTTATCCGTCCGTCATAAAGCATACTCACATACAATATTGAGCTATGCTGAAGAAACCGTACAACTAAACTTGGTAAACTAAGCGTATTAACTGGAGTTTACCATGACCAAGAAAGTAAGAACCTACAGTGACGAATTTAAAGCAGAAGCCGTTAAGAAAATAGCAGACAATAACGGTAATGTTTCAGCCACAGCCAAGCAACTTGGCATAGCGATGCAAACGTTATCGAACTGGCAGAACAAAGCCAATCAAGGCAAGCTTATTGGCACAGAACAATATGATCCTGATCTTATGAGTGCTCTTCAAGAAATAAAGCAGCTCAAGCGGCAGCTTAAAGTAGCCGAAGAGGAGCGCGAAATTCTAAAAAAGGCGACGGCGTACTTTGCAAGGCACAGCTAGTCAGGTACGCCTTCATCAAAGATAACCAGCACCTC
>NZ_JBQSXG010000123.1:0-8720 GCF_052378005.1 Psychrobacter sp. AOP31-B2-9 | reverse complement strand
TATATCTATGCAAGTGTAATAACTTCCAGAAAAATATTCATCAAGGACACAGTGGAGAAACATCCTTTACAGGATATTTGCAAAGAATAGCGCTTTTACTACGCGCATAAATTGGTAGTCGGGTTACTATAAGCATACTCTGCTACACAAATCGACAGCAGTATCAATTTTTGGTACATTTAACGCAGTCTTTATTAATACAGACCACGATATGTCTTACGATAACAAAATAGGTCATTTCAAGACTATTGCCCAAGTACCCTAATACTGAATGTTAGTACCAAGATACTTGGACAATGCAAATATCGTGCTTTGACTATGATTAACTAACTTGATAACTTAACAGGTGATATTATGAAATTTGCTAAAACTATTGCAATGACTGCTCTTACTAGCTCTGCTCTTATCATGGGCGGCTGTGCAACTAACGGATATAGCAGTGGCTTGAGCAACACTGCTAAAGGTGCTGCTGTTGGTGCTGCTGCGGGTGCTATCGTTAAGAGTAGCGGCAATAGCGAAGATATCGCTCAGGGCGCACTTGGTGGTGCAGCAATTGGTGGTGCTGGTGCTTATATTCTTGATCAAACTCGCTAATTAATCTTATCAAGGCTGCATCCCACCTTGATAGAATCTTAGCTGACATAAAAAAGCCTGCAATCGATTGCAGGTTTTTTGCATTTGGAGGAATCTTCTTTCTTTGAGGAGACACGAAATACCTTTATAAGGCACCACTGAAAGTATCACAAGACTGAACGCTACCACTCTCTAAACCACGAGTGAACCATTACACTCGTTGCTGACTGGTTCCATGAGTAAAGTTATCAGGTACAACGGCTCCACCACTGGCCTTCGCTAAACGATCATCACCGATTTGACTGGCTGCATTGATGGCTTCATCGATATCACCCGCTTCCAAGAACTCTACACGCTCTTGATTACGCTGCGCCCAAACACCTGCGAAACAGTCTGCCTGCAACTCCTGTAGCACTGACAGCTTATTGGCTTCTACCTGCGTCACTTGACGACTGGCTTCGCTAACTTGTTGACTGATACCTAGTAAAGTCTGCACATGATGACCAACCTCATGTGCAATAACATACGCTTGTGCAAAGTCACCTGCTTTGCCAGCATTATCTTGCTCACCAGATCCTTGCTGGTCACCAGTGATGCCTAGATTTTGGTTCATTTCTACAAAAAACGATGTGTCTAAATAAACCGTCTGATCCGCTGGACAATAAAATGGACCAGTTGCAGAGCTAGCACTACCACACGCTGAGTTGACCTGACCTGTAAAAAGAATTAAGGAAGGTTCTTTATAGGTACTACCTGCTTCGTTAAATATTTGATGCCAAACTTCTTCTGTATCAGCCAATACTACTTTTACAAACTGCGTATCTCGATCATTACTGGTTGCAGCTTCGGTAGAGGTATTATTATTACCACTGCCTGCGACTACCTGACCCGTCTGTAAAGCCGTCATCGGATTTACTCCGAATACTAACCATAGGATACCAGCAATAATAATACCGCCAATACTGCCACCCACTACCTTACCGCCACTACTACTAGTACGTACGTTTGAGCTACCACGTCGACCTTGCCATTTCATAACTTTATTCCTTAAACATACGATATATAATACTGTTTATATTATGGTGTATCCTCAACCTAAACAATAAATATTAAATGGACTAAAAATGTCTAACTATTTGCCAAACTGCTTCAAGTAGCCTGCTAATATCTCGATATTATCTGCACTTTCAAAGTGAGGATACGCTCTAGGGTCTATCAAACATTCACTAATAGGCGCTATTTAATACTCAATACACCCTAATAATTATTCATGCAATATAACCGTTAGCATCATTACTTACCTTGATAATTCAAGGTTTATAAAGTGCGTTTGATAGCCAATAGCTCTCTATTTTACTTATATTGCTACAATCGTTACATTTATTTACTATATTCATGGAGATAAATGCAGTAAATTATTGCAAAGTTAACTGTACGCAAAATTTTAGAAAAACTGTTTAAAAACAATCTAATATCTTTAATTTTATTTCCACCAATATATTTTATTATATTAAAGATAATAATAAATATACGAAGTAAAATTAAACTTATATTTTTATTGTTACTTAATTGTACGGACTATTTCCATTTAGATAGAAAACATATAGAATGCGTGCAAGCTGAGTATCTGTGACTAAGACTTGTGGGATTATGAGAAATCTCAAATTTCAACTTATGTTACTACTACTGGTCATTTCATTTTTCCGGAGAAAACACTATGAAACTTAAATTACTTGCTCTAGCTGGTATCATGACTGCAACTATGGGCCTAACTGCTTGTGGTAGCAACACAGAAGAAGCTGCTGACAACCTAGATGATGCACAAGGTGAAGTACAAGAAGCACAAGACGACCTAAGCGAAGCTGCTGCTGAAGGCGAAGAAGTTGCTGTTGACGCTGAAGCTGCTGTTGATGCTGCTGAAACTGACATCGCTGATGCTACAGCCGAAGTTGCTGCTGAAGTTCCTGTAGATGGCGAAGCTGCTGAAGGCGACATGGCTGCTGTTGATGCATCAGACGACGTTGTTACTGAAGAAGAAGCACCAGCTGCTCAGTAATTTTTATCGTTTATATGATAAAATTACGGTAGTAAAAAAGAGAGCCTTAGCTCTCTTTTTTTGTGCCTATTATTTATGATATCTACTAGGGTCTGTTGAACATTCAAATGTGATACTGGCAGTGACTATTTTTTAGACAATACGCAGGGAAATTTTTGACGCCTAGTCGTTCTAGGTTAGACAATGTCGCCATGTATTGGCAAAAAATAGCCCTGCCCTCCACTCGATCACAGCTCTCGCCTTGCAAACGGGCAAAGCAGTCCTAATATTTGAATGTTCAACAGACCCTAATATCAGCACTCATGTATAGGCAGTAATAAACACGCTTATATAAAAAATATTAAAAAATGACCTAAACATCAAAATGCTTAGATCATCATATTCATATTATTAACTCAAAAGCCTGTATTAGGCATCAAACAAGCGCTCATCAACCTGTTGACGAAATTTTTGTCCTGTTTTGAACGTGACTACACGTCGGGCTGATACCGCAACTGGCTCCCCTGTTTTGGGGTTACGACCTGGACGGCTATTTTTGTCTTTAAGCTCGAAATTGCCAAAGCCTGAAAGCTTGACCTCTTTGCCATCAATCAAACTCTCTGACAGCTCATCAAAAAAGTTCTCTACCAGACAGCGACCTTCTTGGCGTGTTAGGTTAAGGTGGCTCATCAAATGCTCAATCATGTCAGATTTGGTTAAAGTGCTCACAGTACGACTCCTATGCTATGTCGTGATGTCGAATATCATGGTCTAGCGGTATGAGGGTTAAGGGTAGCTATTATAAAGGGTTTTGGACATCTTTTTAACAAAAACCGTGTTAAAGTCCTTTATTAATAACCACTTAACTTTTTTATGATTTTTTTACAAATAGCAATGCCCCATAGCCTCATGAATGACAAGACTACAGAGCATTTATATCGATATAAAAAATTAGCTATCGCGTAGCTGTGCTGAGTGTTGTTCTATTAGCGCTTGTACAACCTTATCAGTCGTGGTTTTCACAGCATCATCAGATAATGTTTGCGTACTGTCTTGCCATACCAGTGCAAAAGCTAATGAGCGTTGGCCTGCTGGTACTTTGTCGCCTTGATATACATCAAACAACCAAAGATCACTGAGCAATTCACCTGCAGCAGCCCGAATCGTGGTTTCTAATGTTTGCAAACTGATATCACTATCTACTAAGACTGCAATATCACGGCGTACTTGTGGAAACTTACTTGGTGTGGTGATCGTATGTTGCTCACGAGCAAGGGTTAGCAAGGGTGCCAATGATAATTGAGCAACCCAAGTGGCAGGTAGGTCTAATTGCTTTGCTGTACTAGGATGCAGTTGTCCCAACCAACCAACGTAGGTATCATCAATGTATAATTTAGCGCTCTGCCCAGGATGTAAGAAGTTTAGTTCACTGCGCTCGTAACGAACACGTGCGCTGTCTATCTGTGCAGGTAATAATTGCTCAATATCATGCTTGAGGTCATAAAAGTCTAGCGCACGGTTTTGATAAGCCTGCTCATCCCACACATCACCAACTGCTACCAAAGCAATACTTGGCGTTTGTAGCAAGTCACTAACACTACGACCCACGAAACTCAAACCCGTTTCAAAGAAACGCACACGTGGTTGTTGACGGTTTAGGTTGTATTGTACACAAGGCAATAAACTAGATAGTAAGGTGCGACGCATCACTGCCAAGTCACTAGAAATAGGATTGGCCAATGCCAACACTTCTCCCAAAGCCTCATCATCAATTAACGCTTCTAGTTTTGCATCGCTAAAGCTAAAGCTGATCGCTTCCATATAGCCATTATCGACCAGTGACAGCTTCATCTGATGGGTCAAATCTGCCGTGTCATCATAATCCATACTGACTTGCAAATGTGGCAGGACGCTTGGGATATTGTCATAGCCATAGATACGGGCAATCTCTTCAATGAGGTCCTCTTTAATACTCATATCAAAGCGATAAGATGGCGGCTTACAGACTAGCACATCCTCTTGCTGCTCTACGTCGAACCCTAACTGAGTCAAAATACGAACCATCTCTGCTGGCTCAATCTCAATGCCGATGACATCACGAACTTTAGTGATTGGTAAAGTAATTGGCGCACGCACTGGTAAATGCTCGCTACTCTCAGCTTTTACTATAGGACCCGCTTGACCGCCAGTGACGCTAATAATTAAGTCACAAGCACGTGCCAATGCTAGCGCTGGTAACTCAAAATCCACCCCACGCTCAAAACGTTGCGACGCATCAGTATGTAAACCAAAGCGGCGTGCGCGAGCGGCGATAGCAAGCTGACCAAAGAAAGCACTTTCTAGCACAATATTGGTCGTGCTATCCGTAACGCTACTACGCTGACCACCCATGATACCAGCAAGTGCCAGTGCGCCTTTATCATCAGCAATGACTAACTCATCACCTGTTAAGGTAACCGTTTGTTCATTGAGTAAAGTAATGGTCTCCGCAGGCTCTGCCAGACGCACAACGATATCGCCAACGATGGTATCAGCATCAAATGCATGTAGCGGTTGACCCAATTCCATCAATACATAGTTGGTCACATCAACCAAAAAGTTATGTGAACGTAGCCCTGATTGAACGAGCGCATCCTGCATCCATTTCGGTGTCTCAATGCTACGATCGATATTGCTAATCGATTGTAATAAGTAGCGAGGACATGCTTCAACGGCATTCACTGTAACGCTTGGTGTTGCGCTATTTTCAGTAATGGTGATGTTGTCAGCGATAGTTGGCATTTGTATTGGTAGGTCGTTAATGACTGATATTTCACGAGCGATACCACGTACGCTAAAGCAGTCTCCACGGTTCGGAGTGATTGAAATATCCAGTATTTGATTATCTAAACCCAAATACTCACGGATATCCATACCGATTGGTGCATCAGTTGGCAATTCAAGCAAACCATCAATGTTATCAGTTAAATCAATTTCTGAAGCACCGCAGAGCATGCCATTAGAGGCAACACCACGTAGTTTGCTTTTTTTAATTTTAAAGCCTTTCTTATCTTCACTTGGCAAAACTGCACCGACTGTGGCAACTGGAGCTTTCATACCGACGGTGACATTAGGGGCACCGCAGACGATTTGTAGCGGCTCAGCTTCACCGATATTTACCTGCGTGACTCGCAGTTTATCAGCGTCTGGATGCTGTTCGACGCTGACGACCTCTCCGATGACCACGCCACTAAAAGCACGAGCTACCGCATAACGGTCATCAATCTCAAGTCCTGCCATTGTTAATTGTTCGGCCAACTGTTCGCTGGTATTTGTGGGATTCACCCATTGACGTAGCCACTGTTCGCTAATTTTCATAAGTATCTCGGATCAGAATTTTAGAATAAAGGTAGACGTATTAATATCAAGAACGAAAATCTAGCCAAACTGCTTTAAAAAGCGTACGTCATTTTGGAAGAACAAACGCAAATCATCGATACCGTAATACAGCATCGCAAAGCGCTCAATACCCATACCAAAAGCAAAACCCGTATATTTTTCGGCATCGATACCACAGTTGGTCAGCACTTGTGGATGCACCATACCGCAGCCCATCACTTCAAGCCACTTGCCATTGTCATCTAAGATATCCACCTCAGCAGAAGGCTCTGTGAATGGGAAAAATGATGGACGGAAACGTACAGTCAGCTCTTTGGCAAAAAACGCTTCCAAAAACTCACTAATCAAACCTTTTAACTCAGCAAATGTGCTCGACTCTGTGACCATAAGTCCTTCTAACTGATGGAACATCGGTGAATGAGTTTGATCTGAGTCATTACGATAAACGCGACCAGGACAAATAATACGAATGGGTGGTTCATTCTTTTTCATCGTACGAATTTGCACTGGGCTGGTATGTGTACGCAATAAGTAATGCGCATCAAAATAGAATGTGTCATGCATCGCTCGTGCAGGGTGATGCGATGGAATATTGAGTGCTTCAAAGTTATAATAATCACTCTCGACTTCAGGACCAGTCGCCACATTGAACCCTGCTTGCACAAAATACTGCTGCATACGCTGGGTAATCATCGTAACCGGATGCAAGTGACCTTTTTGACCACCGCGAGCAGGCAATGTAATATCAATACTTTCTGCTTCGAGTTTGGCATTTAGTGCAGCTACTTCTAGCTGTTGTTGCTGATCAGTCAATGTCTGTTGAATACGGCTACGTACCGCATGTAACCAACCACCATAAGTTTTTTTGTCATCAGCACTGAGCTTGCCCATCTGCTTTGACCAGCCAGTTAGTGAGCTCTTTTTGCCTGTTAATTGCACACGCAAATCTTGCAAAGCGCGTGCATCAGTGACTTGTAAAACCAATGCTTCAGCGGCATTGGCATATTCTGTTAGCTGAGACTCTGTCAACTCGTTAAGCTCTGAGGATAAGGTCGGTAGCGCCGACAAATCGTTGATAGCAGCAGGGGTAGTCATAAGACGCATTATTCCTGATTTAAACGGACTATTAATAATAGTGATTAGTAATTGTAGGGGTTTGACCAAATATTGCAAACCATTTGCCCTATCATTTTAAACCAAAGGCTAGCAGTATGAATGGCTTGAATATTTAGACGGTAAGAAATGCTATATCAAAAAATTAAAGGGGCAGCTTATCTCTGATAAAGCCAACCTTAAAATAAATTAATATAAAAAAAGCCACCGACCAGCGGTAGCTTTTATTAATATCATACTATTAATCAATATTAGTCCTATCCATTTAGATGATTACTTATCAAGTAATGTATTTACTAAGTAATCTACCTAAAGGACGGTTAATATTTAGGCCAATTCCGCTTTTGCTTTTTCGACCAATGCTGTGAAAGTCGCTGCATCATGCATAGCGATGTCAGCAAGTACACGACGATCGATTGCGATGTTTGCTTTTTTCATACCATTGATAAAGCGGCTATAGCTTAAGCCGTTTAAGCGTGCACCAGCATTGATACGTGCAATCCAAAGACGACGGAAAGTACGTTTTTTGTTGCGACGGTCACGATAAGCATATTGACCAGCTTTGGTCACTGCTTGTACCGCTACACGGTAAACACGTGAACGGGCACCGTAGTAGCCTTTTGCACGTTTTAGGATTTTTTTGTGACGACGATTCGCCTGTACACCACGTTTTACACGGGCCATAAATTACTCCAAGAATTCTTAATCATTGTTAAACGATCAACAATGTTATTCATTGATAAACATCGTTGTCAGATTGCAAGCCAAATATTTTTAATTAAAGAGATAACTCTTTGTTAAAAACACATGACGATAGGCTATTAGATGTATGGGCACATACGACGAACTGCTGCTTCGTCAGACTTGTCCACCATCTTCAGACCGCGCAACTGGCGAATACGCTTAGCTGATTTCTTGGTCAAGATATGGCTTTTGAATGCTTGCTTACGCTTGAATCCGTTTGCTGTTTTTTTGAAGCGTTTAGCGGCACCGCTTCTGGTTTTCATCTTAACTTTCATGATGACTTGCCTCTTTGTCTTTAATAGAACCTGGTCGTCAAATAGTTAATATAGCGTAGTAGTATAAAAACAACCACTAAACTGCTATTTGCCTTGAGGTGGGAGGCCGTATTTTAGCAGATAATGCACTGTTTTGCCAAGTAAAGTTTCAGACTTGTAGTAGTCAACCATCACTATAAATAAAGAGTATAATCAAATTCATAGCTCTTTTTATAGCAACGAGAACAAAGTGGTAGGTTTTCTTTCAAATGAATTGAATGACAACCTAAACCTTGCTTTGGTAGAGACCAAGCGTTGATACAATCTAAGCGCTCGTCATACAAGACTACTTATCACAAATATTATCCTTGTATCATAAGCTCATTATCATGATACTGCCAATTTATACGATAAAAAGCAGAAGCTATTAACTGCCATCAATCTAGGAGATAACGTGTCAAAAAAAGAGTTGCACTTTGATAACGATCTATTTGTCTTTGAAACAGTGATGCGTGTGCGGCATACTGAAATTGATACAGGCCATCATCTCACGCTGGAGTCATTGACAGCATTGTTGAATGAGGCTCGATTGCGATTTTTGTATTCAAGAGGGATTAAAGAGG